>NZ_JBHUZW010000021.1:0-46445 GCF_042667215.1 Cellulomonas sp. NPDC057328
GGGGGAGGTCCCCGGTGTTATGCCGCGCGCGCCGCGGGGGGTTGATCCCTCGGGGGTCGGGCCCGGGGGCGGGGCACCCCGCGGGGTGCCCGGCCCGGCGCTGTCTCGGCGGGTCGGCTCAGCCCAGCGTCAGCGACACCGTCACGTAGGAGTGCGCCGGCAGGTCGACCTCGAGGCCGAGCGCGTGCGGCCGCACCCCGTCGAACGCGGCGGGCGCGACGGCGTCCGGCGCGTCCGGGGTGTTGTGCGCCGCGAGCTCGGGCGCGGTGAGCACGCGCGCGGAGTAACCGGTGACCTCGCGGCCGCGCAGGTCGAGGACGAGCGTGCGGGCCTCGTCGGCGTCGAGGTTGGACAGGGACACGAGCGCGGTGCCGCCCGTGGTCGACGCCGACGCGGACAGCAGCGCGAGCGGCGTCCCGTCGACCTCGCGGGTCGGCACGTCGCCCTTGAGGTGCACGGTCAGCGCGGCGGCGTCGTGGTGGCCGACGTTCATCTCGAACACGTGGTAGCTGGGCGTGCGCACGAGCGCGCCGGACTCGGGGTCGGTGAGCAGCATCGCCTGGAGCACGTTCACGGTCTGCGCGATGTTCGCCATGACGACGCGGTCGGCGTGGTGGTGGAAGGCGTCGAGGTGGCGGCTCGCGACCAGCGCGTCCCGCAGGGTGTTCTGCTGGTACAGGAACCCGGGGTTGGTGCCCTTCTCGACGTTCCACCACGTGCCCCACTCGTCCACGACGAGGCCGACGCGCTTCTTCGGGTCGTAGCGGTCCATGACGGCGCCGTGCCGGTCCAGCAGCTCCTCCATGTGCGCGGCGCGCGCGAGGGCGAGGTACCACTCGTCGGTGCTGAACTCGGTGGCGTCGCCCTTGTCCGACCACGGGCCGGTCATCGTGTAGTAGTGCAGCGACAGCGCCTGGAACGGCGCGGCGCGGCCGTCGCCGGCGTCGAGCGCGTCGAACGAGCGCATGAGCGTCTCGGTCCAGTGGTAGTCGTGGTCGGCCGCGCCGGCGGCGATGCGGTAGACGTCGTTGCCGGCGTGCGCGCGCACGTACGTCGCGTACTGGCGGGCGAGCGAGGCGAACTGCTCGGCCCGGAGGTTGCCGCCGCACCCCCAGGCCTCGTTGCCGAGGCCCCAGAACGGGACCTTCCACGGCTCGTCGCGGCCGTTCTCGCGGCGCAGCGCGGCCATCGGGGAGTCGTCGGCGCGCGTGAGGTACTCGATCCACTCGCTCATCTCGGCGACCGTGCCGGAGCCGATGTTGCCGCTGACGTACGCGTCGGCGCCGAGCAGCTCGCACAGGTCCATGAACTCGTGCGTGCCGAAGGAGTTGTCCTCGACGACGTCACCCCAGTGCGAGTTGACCATCCGCGGCCGGGACCCGCGCGGCCCGATGCCGTCGCGCCAGTGGTAGTCGTCGGCGAAGCAGCCGCCGGGCCAGCGCAGGTTCGGGATGTGCAGGGCGCGCAGCGCCTCGACCACGTCGGTGCGGATGCCGCGCACGTTCGGGACGTCGGAGTCCTCGCCCACCCAGAACCCGCCGTAGACGCACCGGCCCAGGTGCTCGGCGAAGTGGCCGTACACGTGGCGGCTGATGGTGGGACCCGGCAGGTCCAGGTCGATGACGGCCGTCAGGGGCGCGGCGGGCATGGGATCTCCTCCGCGGCGGGCGCAGCGCTGCGCCGCCGGTTGTCCTTGTATCGTTACACGACGTCGTGCGCGCCCGACTCTGCCGGTCCGGTCGCGCGCGGTCAAGCACCGGGCGCACGGACGCGTCGGGTGGTGCGGGCAGGGCTCGGGCGAGGCTCGGGCGGGTCAGGGACCGGCGGGGCCGGGAGGCGCGATGACGACGCTCAAGGACGTGGCGCGCGCCGCGGGCGTCTCGGTGATGACCGTGTCGAACGTCGTCAACGGCCGGCCGCACGTCGGCGAGGCGACGCGGCGGCGCGTCCTCGCGGCGGTCGACGCCCTGGGGTACGAGGTCAACCTCACGGCGCGCCGCCTGCGCGCGGGGCGCAGCAACACCGTGGCGCTCGTCGTGCCGCGCGCCGACCACCCCTACTACGGCGAGCTCGCCGCCCGGTTCACCGACGCGCTGCGCCCGACGGGCCGGCACCTGGTGCTCGAGCAGACGGGCGCGAGCCGCGAGGGCGAGCTCGGTGCGCTGTCGCCGGCGCGGCTGCAGCAGTACGACGGCGTGCTGCTCAGCGCGGTCGGTCTGGAGGCCGCGGACGTCGCCCGGCTGAACCCGGACCTGCCGCTCGTCCTGCTGGGCGAGAAGCCGATGCCGCCGACGTTCGACCACGTGGCCCTCGGCAACGTCGCCGGCGGGCGGCTCGCGGTGGCGCACCTGCTGGACCGCGGCGCCCGCCGGGTCGCGGTGGTGGGCGGGACGACCGGCCCCACGGACGGCGGCCTCTCGGACCAGCGCACGCAGGGCTGGCGCGACGCGCACGCCGCCGCGGGTCTGCCGGCGGACAACGCGCTCGTCCTGCCCGTCGCCGGGCTGCACATGGCCGCCGCGCGCGCCGCCGTGCGGGACGCGCTGGCCCGCGGCCTCGACCCCGACGCGGTCTTCGCGGTCACCGACCAGGTGGCCGTCGGCGTGCTCGCCGCGCTGCACGACGCCGGGCGGCACGTGCCCGCCGACGTGCAGGTCGTCGGCTTCGACAACCTCGCCATCGGGGCGCACGTGCCGCCCGGCCTGACCACGGTGGACCCGAGCAACGACGTGCTCGTCGCCGAGGCGCTGCGCCTGCTCGAGCGCCGCACCGCCGGCGACGCGTCGCCCGCCGGCGAGCACGTCGTCACGCCGGTCCGGCTCGTCGTCCGGGGGTCGACGCGCTGACGGCGCCCGGTGTGACGCACGTCACCCGCCTGTCGCCCGAACGGCCCTGCGCACCACCCCCCCGATCCGGTGAGATGCCCCTGCTGCGGGCGTCGGACCCGCCGGACCACGGACGGGACGATGGCGACGACGATCGACGCGCAGGAGCTGCTCGCGAGCTGGTCCGCGAGCGCGAGCCGCATGGACGAGCTCCCGCTCGTCTCCGACCTCCTCGAGGCGGCCGCGTCCGCCGGGCACGCGGACGACCTCGAGCTCGAGCGCGCCCGGGCCGCGGTCGTCGCCGGCCGGCCCGCCCTGGCGAGCGGCCTCCTCGCCGACGTCGACCGGGACGTGCTCACCGCCACGCAGCACACCTGGCGGGACGTCGTGGCGATCGCCGCGTGGGCCGCGCAGGGCGACGCCGAGGCCCTGGCCGTGCTCATCCGCGTGGGGCAGGGCCTGGACGCCCGCGCCGCGCTGACGCACGCGCACCTGCTCGCGACGGCCGCCGAGCAGGCGGGGCAGACCGAGCTCGCGGACAGCACGTGGCGGCACGTCGCGGCGACGACGAACGCCATGACGATGGTCGTGCAGCGGCGCGTCCTCGTGGCCGACGTGGCGCAGCGCTCCACCACGGACGTGGACGCCGCCGGCACGGTCGTCGGGCGCTCGATCCGGACCCTCGTCGACGCGCTGCCGCTGCCGGAGGACGGCCTCAACCCGACGCGCGACGTCGTGACGCGGCTCGAGGCGCGCGGCGACCGCGCCGGCGCGTGGCTGCTGCTCGAGGGCATGGCCGCGCTGCGGCCGCTCGCGACGGGCGTCGCCCGCATGCGCGACGAGCGCGCGTCCGGCGGCGGGTGGTGGCACGAGCGGCTGCCGGGGCTGGTCGCGGCCGTCCTGGCGACCGGCGTCGTCGTCGCCGCCGCCCTCGCCGGGCTGTCGCCGTGGGTGCCGTCGCTCGCGGTGCTCGCCGCGGTCGTCGTCTGGCGGCGGTGGCGGCTGCCGCAGGGCACGCGCCTGTCCCGCGTCGACGCGCGCCTGCTGGCCCAGGTGCGGGCGTTCCCGCCGGACATCCCGAACGGGCACCGCTGGGGACTGCGCCGCGTCGGCGGCTTCGTGACGGGCGGCGCCGCCGGGCTGGTGCTCGCGATCCTCGTCACGGGGCTGCTCGTGGAGGGGCCGCTCGCGGAGCTGAACCGGACGCGCACCGCGGCGGTCGACGCGGTCGCGTGGCCGTTCGTGCTGCTGCTCGTCGTGCTCGGCGCCGTCGCCGGCCCCCACCTGCTGCACCGGACGCTGCGCCAGCCGGCCGAGCGCTGGGTGGCCGACGCGCGCACCGGCATCGTGGAGGGCGTGCGCGGCTGCCTGTGCACCCGCACGCTCGCGCTCCGCAGCATCGAGGCCGACGCCTACGTGGCCGGCCACCTGCGCGCACCCGACGCCGACGTCGCGGCGCTCGTCCCCGCCCTGCCGTCGGGCGACGCGGAGGTCCTGCAGTGCGGGCTGTCGGGCACGCCGTGGCTGCTGGTGCGGCTGCCGGACCGCGAGCCGCTGCTGCTGCGCGGCACGCTCACGCGCGTCACCGAGGAGCCCGAGCAGACGGTCGGCGGCTACCTCTGACGTCGGCGGCGCCGGGCCTGCCGTCAGCGCGCCGGCGCCGCCGCGTCCGTCAGCCGCGGCGACCGCGGCGCCGGCGTACCGGGCCGTCCCACGCTGAACACCGCGAGCGCGACCGCCGACCGGCGCAGCCCGAGCCGCCGCCGCAGGCCCGCGACGGCGTGCGGCGAGTCGACGACCTCCGAGTGCGGCGCGACGGCGAGCCCGGCGCGGTGCGCGTGCAGCCACGTCCGCTGCAGCACGCGGCCGGCGTCGACGACGTCGGCGGGCGGCAGGCCAAGGCGCGCGTCCATGGTCTCCGTCGCGCTGTGCACGCCGGGCGTCCCGGCGACGAGGACGAGGTGCTGCGGGCCGGCGAGGGGGGCGCCCGGCGCGGGCGGTGGGGGCAGCGGGCGCGTGCGGTCGACGGCCTCGACGGCGCGGCCGACGAGCCCGGCGACGGCCAGCGCGCGGTCGTGCAGCGCGGGCCGGCGCGTGAGCGGGGCGGCGACCCGCGCGAGCCACGGCGGCAGCAGCAGCATGCGGTCGGTCATGCCGTCGCGGGTGTAGCGCGGGTGCTCGGGGCTCAGCCGCAGCCAGCGGACGAGCTCCGCGGCGACCGCGCGGCGCGAGGCGGTCCACGCCGACCCGAGCCGGACCAGCCGGGTCATCGCGGGGTCGTCCACCTGGAGCAGGCGGAGGCCGGCCGGCAGCGGCGGCAGGCTTGCGCGCAGGTCCGGGGCGGGCAGCAGCGTGCCGCGGTGCACGCGGCGGTCGCGGACGTCGGCCGGGGTGAGCGCCGTCGGCTCGGGCGTGCCGGCGGGGCGCAGCACCAGCACGGGGGCGGCCGGGTCGGCGGCGCCGCGCACCGGCATGTCCTCGAGCCGGTCGAGGTGCGGGGTCGGCTCGACGGCCAGCCCGTGCCCGTCCGCGGCCGCGACGACCGCGGCCGACTCCACCCACGCGCCGAGCGAGAGCAGCAGGTCGCGGAAGGACGGGTCCCCCGCGCACAGCACCCGGTCGGGCACGACGGCGACCTCGATGCGCCCGTCGACGACGCGCACGGCCCACGGCTGCGTGTTGTGCGCGGACGGCGCGCGTCCGGCGGCGCGCACCCACCGGCGCAGGTCGTCGTCGGTGACGTCGTGCCTCGCGCTCATGCGACCTCCTCCGCCGCCGGGCGGGCGGCCGTCGTGCCGGTCGTGCGACCGGTCGGGCCGGTCACGCGACCGGCCTGCGGTAGAACGTGACCCCGTGCAGCGGACGCCCGCCGACGCGCTGGAGCTGACGCGCCGACGCGGGGTTGTCCCGCCCGACGAAGGTCGAGCGCAGCCGCGCGTACCCGCCGGCGGCGAGGTGCGCGTGCAGCGCGCGGGTCAGCAGGGTGAGCACGCCGCGCCCCTGCCGCTCGGGCTCGGTGCCCTGGACGACGAGCACCGCCTCGCGCCGGTACCGGCCGCGCGTCGCGAGCAGGCGCAGCTGCTGGAGCGGCCCGAGCCGCCCGCCGACGCGCTGCACGAAGGTCGTGATGTCGGGGATGACCAGCACGAACGCGACGAGCGCACCCGTCGCGGCGTCGCGGGCGAGCAGGAGCAGGTCCTCGTCGACGAGGAACGACAGGCCGTCGGTCGCGGCGGCCATCTCCGCGTCCGTGATCGTCGTGTAGTACGGCAGCGCCGCGAACGACCGGTTGAGCACGGCGAGCACCTCGGGCACGAGCCGTGCGACCTGGGAGCGCCGACCGCGCTCGAGCCGCAGGCCGGCCGCGCGCCACTCGGCGTCGGTGGGCGCGCCCGCCGCGGACGCCGGGTCGACGTCGACGACCCACGTGTCGGCCTCGCCCCACCGCTCGAACCCGAGCGCCTCGTAGGCCGCCGGCACCCACGCGGGGTTCCACGGCGAGTCGACGAACCCCCGCTCGGCGAACCCCGACGTGAGGACGCCGCCCGACTGGTTCGGCAGCAGCGACACGGGCCCGAACAGCTGGGCGCGCCCGGCCGCCCGCTCGTCCAGCGCCGCGACGAGCGCGGCGAAGGCGTCGGCGTCCGCGACCTCGGTCGCGCCGAAGAGCAGCGACGACGCCCCGAGCCGCGCGTCGAGGCGGGCGTCGGTGTGCACGGTCGTGCGGCCGACCGTGCGCCCGGCGGTGTCGCGCACGAGCAGCAGCTCGACCGGCTCCGGGTGCGGCGACGTGCCGCGCCACCACGACGTGATCGTCGACGCGAGCAGCGGCACCGCGAGCGCGCGCGGGTGGAGGCGCAGCGGCAGGTCGACGAAGTCGCGCAGGTCCGCCCGCGTGCGCACGGGCGCGACGGTCAGACCGGTCACGGCGCCGCCCCCGGGGTGTCGTCCGCCGCGGCGACGTGCACCCGGATGTACCCGCCCGTGCCGTGCCGCCGGTCCCGCGTGATCCACTCCATCAGCCGCCGGTGCGCGGGCAGGCGCGCGAACAGCAGCAGCGCGTCCCGGTCGGCGAAGAACGCGAGCGTGCCCAGCGTGAACGGCGGCTCCCAGTACACGCGGTGCCACACGTAGCCCTTCATGCGGCGCATCGCGGCGACCATCGGGTACCACTCGCGCCCCAGCACCGCCCAGGAGTGCGGGCCGCGGTAGCGGGTGGCGCCGAGGAACATCGCGCCCGCGTCGACGGGGCGGCCGCCGGCGCGTGCGGGGGCGGCCGGCGCGGCGGGCGGCGCGTCGGCTCCCCGCCGGCGCGGCGGCGCGGGGGCGACGAGCGGCGGCGTGCGGCCGTGCACGACCTCGCTGGTCAGCGGCGTGAACCGCTCGACGTGCGCCATCACGTCGCCCTCGGCGCGCCACACGCCGTTGGAGTAGCCGTCCGGCTCGGCGAGGAACAGGCGGGTGCGCGCGCCGCCCCGGGCGGCACGATGCGCGAGGTCCTCGGCGTCCTGCGGCGTGGCGAGGCACACGACCCGCCCGCGCACGGCCCGTCCGTCCGCGTCGCGCGCCCGCACGCCCGCGCTCCACACGTGGCCCTCCGCGCGCCGCGCCAGCCGGCGCAGCCACCGGCCCGACGTCCCGGCGGCCCCCTCGACGACGACCAGCGCCTCCGCGCGCGCCTGCCGGGGCGCGCGCGAGAAGTCGCGCGTCCGCATCAGGCGCCGGCGGCCGCGGGGTGCGCGGTCGACGCATCCCGGTCGCCGGCATCCACGACGTACACGTTCTTGATCTTCGTGCTGCCGCCCGTGAACGGCCCGGTGCCGTGGTCGTGCACGTGCACGCGCAGCTCGGACGCCGTCGGGTCCTCCTCGAGCGACTGCGCGAAGTCCCGCGAGACCGCGGCGAGGTGGCGGAGCACGCCGGCGGCGGCGCGGTCGGCGAGCTCGGCCCGCGCGTCGTCCGCGAGCGCGGCGTCGGCGCGCAGCTGCAGGTGGATCGCGGGGCGCTGCTCGTGGTCCCCGACGTCGACCAGCGCGAGCTTGAACGACTCGATCGCCGCCGCGTGCGGGTTGTCGAGGTACAGGCCGTTCTCGACGTCGAGCGGGTACAGGTTCGCGCCCATGTACGAGACCGTCGAGTCCTTGCGGCCGTACAGCAGCAGGAACGGCAGCCGCATGCGCTGGATCGCGTACGCGCGCTCGAAGCCGAAGGTCAGGCGGTCGCGCGCCGGCTCGGGCAGGGCCGCGATCAGCGACGTCATCTCGTCGAACGTGACGATGCGGGCCTCGTCGCCGATGTCGTAGCGCAGCTTCGGGCTCATGATGTCGGCGGAGTTCAGCGTGACGAGCAACCGCCCGTCGTCCGTCGTCTCGAGGTACGTCTCGAGCGGGTTGTACTGGAAGATCATCGGCGTGCGCGCCTCGTCGGGGCCGAGCACCGCCGCGCGCAGCGGGCCGCCGGCGGCGAGCGTGCGCCGCAGCCACACCGACAGGTCCGACTCCCCCGCCATGCCGATCGTCAGGTCGGACGCGCCGTAGCCGGAGTAGACACGGCCGAACCGGTCCTCGAGGTAGTCGCGCAGGCCCTCGGTGAGCGCCTCGCCGCCGACGAACCCGTGCAGGTCGTACGCGTCCCAGTCGAAACGCTCGGCGTCGAGCCGGTCGCGCAGGTGCTTGAGGAACGGCGGGTACGCGCACACCAGGTACGTGTACCCGGGCCCGAAGTGGCGCAGCGTGTCGACGATCTTGTCGATGTCCGGCCCGGTGTTCTTCACCATGGCGATGCGCGACATCGCGATGCCGGTGTTCGTGCCGGTCGCCCACGCGCCCATCGAGAACGCGTTGACGGCGAACAGCCGCCGCGTGCCGAACAAAAGTGTCACGTAGCCGGCGACGTTCTTGTGGACGGTCGCGAGCTCGCGGCGCGAGCGCATCCAGTTGTACGGCGTGCCGGACGAGCCGCTGGACTCGTCGACGACCGTGCCGACCGTCTCGATGAGCCCGTCCCAGCAGCGCTCCGCCTCCGGGTACCGGTCGACGTAGCCGTGCTTGGACGTCGGCCGGTAGTTCGTCAGATCCCACCAGCGGAAACGGAAGCCGTCCTCGTCGACGTGCCGGCGGTACGCCGGGACGTCGAGGTAGGCGTGCTGGCAGATCATCCACGCGTTGAGCCGCGCGAACCGCTCCATCGCCGGGTGGTAGTGGCGGGCCGTGAACCGCCACAGCGCCGGGTGCAGGCGGTAGACGCGGTACACGACGGTCACGAGCCAGGTGGCGAGGCGCAGCGCGGCCTGCCGCAGGACGCTCGTGCGGGGGGCGTCCGGGGTCACGCCCGGAACCCTAACAACGCGCGTGCGGGCGGCACCGCCGCCGTCCGGGTCGTCCTTCGCGGCGGCCGGGTCAGCCGCCCGCGACCGTCCGGAACGGGTCGGCGGCCGGCACGAGCTCAACCGGCACCTCCGGCACGAGCCCCGCGAGCCACCGCGCGGCCTCCGCCATGCCCTCCTGCTCGGACGGCACGTGCCCGACGACGACCAGCCCCGCGCTGAGCCCCGCGGCGACCGCGTCGGCCGCGTACTCACCCGTCTCCCACTCGTGGCCCTCGCCGATCACGACGACGTCGACGTCGGGCCGCGCGAGCAGGTGCCGGTTGCGCTCGAAGCCCTGGAAGCCCGGCTGCACGCCGACCGTCGACACCGGCGCGTCGGGGTCGCCGACGTAGCGCAGCGCGCGCGCGCCGAGCGCCCGCGCGACGTGCGCGGCCAGGGCGCCCAGCGTGGTCGGCGGGAGGTCGTAGACGTCGTCGTCGCCGGGCCGCTCCGCGCCGAGCCAGCCGAGCGCCCGCGCGACGCCGGTCAGCACGCCGTCGGGGCGGCGGTCGTGCCAGGCGTCGTGCAGGTGGAAGACGACGAGCCCGTGCTCGGCGACGAACTCTGACTTCGCGGCGAACACGAGGTCGCCCTCGGCGGCGAACGTCGCGTCCGACGCCCCGTGGTGGTCGAAGTACAGCGGCTCGTGCGTGACGACGAGGTCGAGGCCGCGGTCCGCGGCGGCGCGCAGCACGTCGAGCGTCGCCATCATCGTCACGGCCACGCCCCGCACCGGGGCGTCCGGGTCGCCGGCGAGGAACTCGTCGACCGTGCGCTCGCGCCACGGCACGCCCACGTGCGCGCCGATACGCTCCACCACCTGCCGCGCCGTCACCGTCACGGCCGTCACCCTAGCGACCGGGCGGTCGGGGCCGGTCTCCCGCCGGACGACGCCGGCACCACCGCCGCCCCCGTCGCCCCCGTCCGTCCCGGGCGGCGCCGTCCCGATCGACCGACGCACGCCACCGGACCGGCACCACCGCCCGCCCGCGCGTCGAACCCGCCGTCGCGCAGCACCCGCGCCGCCGCATGCTGCACAACAACCGGGTCGCCGACGCAGCCACGACCCCGGACGGACCACCCGGCCGGCCCGGAACGGCGACCCCCGACCGCCCCACCAGGCGAACCGGCCGTCGCGCACCATCCCGCCCGGCGAACCGGCCGTCGTGCAGCACCCGCACCGCCTGATGCTGCACAACAGCCGGGTCGCCGATTCAGCCACGACCCGGCCGACAGACCAGCCGGCCCGCGACCGAGACGGCGACCCCCGACCCGCCGGGCGAAGCGGCCGCCGCGCAGCATCCCCCCGGGCGAAGCGGCCGCCGCGCACCATCCCGCCCGGCGAACCGGCCCTCGTGCAGCACCCGCACCGCCCCGTGCTGCACGACAGCCGGGTCGACGGCTCAGCAACGACCCGGCCGACAGTCCGACGGGTGCCCGGGCGGGCGGGCCGGCAGGCGCGCGGCCGGCGTCGTCAGCGGGCGTCGAGCCAGCGCAGGACGACGTGCCCGAAGACCGACACGAGCGCGAGCGTCGACGACGCGCCGCAGCGCGTGCAGTGCGCGGTGTGGTTGACCCACGCCACGTCGGGGAGGCGGTCGACGTCGGTGACGGTCAGGTCGATCGACCCGCACACCGGGCAGCGCAGGCGCGCCTGCTCGTCGTAGGAGACATCCCGGCCCGGCACCGTTGCCGCAGACAGCTCGCTCACGTGTGGACTCCCGGGGTGGACGACGACGAACGCCCGCCAGTGTCGCACCGGATCGGCCCGGCGCACGCGGGGAGCCGGTCGCACGCCCGCCGGGCCGCCCCGGCGAGGCGCTGCCGGGCGCAGGTCGCGACCTCTCAGTCCCGGGCCTCCGGGCGGTCGTCGGCGGCGCGCCGGGCCTCCGCCACGGTCGCCGTCCAGGTGGCCACGTACGGCAGGGCGCTGTGCCGCGTCCAGCTGTCCGCTCCCTGCGTCGCGGCCCTGACCAGGGCGTCCACCGGGACGTCATCGGTGCGGTGCCCGAGCGGGAAGCCGAACACGACGTGGTGCGCCTGGAGCATCAGCACGAGGTCGTCGTCGCCGGGCAGGTCGGCGTAGACGCGCGTCGAGCCGCGCTCCGAGCGTGTCACGTGCCACGTGCCGTCGGCGCGCCGCTCCGCCCGGAACGTCGGGTCGGAGCCCCAGTGCACGCGTCCCTCGCCCGCCTCGACCCACTCGGTGCCGAGCACACCCGTGGCCCGCAGCGAGTCGGCCAGGGCGCGCGGCGTCCACGGCGCGGGGAAGAACGTGCGCACGGCGATGCGCATCGCGAGCGGCGACGGCTGCACCGGGTGGTCACCCTGCTGCCACCGCAGCGCATACGCCTCCTCCTGCAGCAGCGTCAGCAGCACCACGTCGGTGCGCTGCAGCGGGACGACGCCCGAGGCCGCGACGTGCACGCCGAGGCAGCGCAGGAAGAGCATGTGCTCGTCGCGCGAGGCGAACGGCGGCACGGGCACGCCCGGTACCGGGGGCCGGCCCCAGGGCACCTCGGACGTCGGGTCGGTGGGCACGGAGCTCATGGGTGTCCTTCCGGTGGGGGCTGCGGTGCGGTGGGTGGGGCGGCGCCGGTGCCCGTCGCGGCGGCGGCACCGGCGACGTGCCGGGTGTGGACGTCCCCGAGGCGCGCGCCGGCGAGGCCGGAGCGCCGCGCCACGGCGACCGTGACGAGCACCGCGGCACCCGCCCCGAGGAGCGTCGGGCCGTACCCGGCGGCGTCCCCCAGGAGCCCGCCCAGGGGCGCGGCGACGACGATCACGGCGCGGTTCACGGAGCGCATGGTGGCGTTCATGCGGCCCTGCAGCGCGTCCGGCGTCGCCGTCTGGCGGTACGCGAGCTCGTTGGTGTTCTCGGCGCCCATGCCGAGCCCGAGCAGCAGCTGGCCCGCCGTGAACAGCGCCCACGCGGGCCCGCCGCCCCACGGCTCGCCGGCTCCGGGCGCGACCGCGAGCGCGGCGGACGCCATCACGGACCACGCGACGCCGGTGGCGACGCGGGCGGCGAGGACGACCCGTCCCGCACCGAACCGGTCGCCGAGCCGCACCGCGGCCGACGCGCCGGCGAGCGCACCGAGGCCCGCGGCCGCGAGCGCGAGGCCGAGCGTGGCGGCGGTGAGGTGCAGCGTGCGCAGCGCGAACGGGGCGAGGACGGCCCCCGCGACCGCGGAGCAGACGAACCAGGCGTGCGTCGTGAGCGCCAGGGGCCGCAGCGTCGGGTGCCGGTAGACCCACCGCAGGCCCTCCGCCACCTCGGCCCCGACGCCCCGGAGCCGGCGGGCGGCCCCCCGCGGCGGGGTCGGCTCGTCGACGCGCACGGTCGCCAGCAGGACGGCCGACGCGAGGTGGCTCGCCGCGTCGACGAGCACGGCGACCGGCGCGCCGAGCAGCGACACCAGCCCGCCCGCCGCCGCGGGACCGCCGACCTGCGCGACGGCGTCCGACTGGTCCAGGCGCGCGTGCGCGCGGCCCAGCAGGGGCGTCGGGACGAGCCGCGGGACGAGGGACTGCCACGCCGCGTCACCCACGAGCGTGCACAGGCCGAAGGCGGCGACGACCGCGACGAGCCGTCCGACCGTGAGGCTCCCCGTCGCGGCGAGCACGGGGACGGCGGCGAGCGCCACCGCGGCCAGGACGTCCGCCGCGACCACCACCGGGCGGCGCCGCACCCGGTCGACGAGGACGCCCGCCAGCAGGCCCACCAGCAGGTAGGGCAGCCAGCGGGCGGCGTTGACGAGCCCGACGTCGACCGCGTCGCCCGCGAGCACCTCGACGACGAGCACCGGCAGGGCCAGCACCGTGACGTAGCTGCCGAACGCCGACACCGTCGACGCCGTCCAGAGGCGCGCGAAGCCCCGGACGGCGCGCAGCGACGCCGGCGGGGGCGGCGTCGCACGGGTCACCGGGGATGTCTACCGCACGGCGGACCGTCCCGGTCGGCGCGCCCGGACGCGGGCCGTGGACGCGTCCGTGCCGGCACCGGCCGGTGGTTTCGGGCCCGGGTCCGAAAGTTCGCGGTGCTGTATCGATTAGGTTCGTTGACGCGCTCCTCCCCGCGCCGAAGGGTGGTCCATCGCCGCCGGGCTCACTGTCGAGCCGAGATCGGCTGACCAAGGAGGAACGATGACCCGACCCATGCTCCGACGAGGGAGCGTGCGCGGTAACGGCGCTCGAGGCGCAGCCGCCGTCGCCGTCCTGACCCTCGTGGCGGCCGCAGCCGCGGCCATGCCCGCCCAGGCCGCCGGCTCGACGCTCCAGGACGCGGCCGACGACCGCGGCCGGTACTTCGGCACGGCGATCGCCGCCAACAAGCTCAGCGACTCGACCTACGTGACCATCGCGAACCGCGAGTTCAACATGATCACGGCCGAGAACGAGATGAAGATGGACGCGACCGAGCCGTCGCAGAACCAGTTCAACTTCACCAACGGCGACCGGATCCTCAACTGGGCGCTGCAGAACGGCAAGCAGGTCCGCGGCCACGCGCTGGCGTGGCACTCGCAGCAGCCCGGCTGGATGCAGAACATGTCCGGCACGCAGCTGCGCAACGCGATGCTCAACCACGTCACGCAGGTCGCCACGCACTACAAGGGCAAGATCCACTCGTGGGACGTCGTGAACGAGGCGTTCGCCGACGGCAACGGCGGCGCCCGCCGCGACTCGAACCTGCAGCGCACCGGCAACGACTGGATCGAGGCCGCGTTCCGCGCCGCCCGCGCCGCCGACCCGGGCGCGAAGCTCTGCTACAACGACTACAACACGGACAACTGGAACTGGGACAAGACGCAGGCCGTGTACAACATGGTCCGCGACTTCAAGGCCCGCGGCGTGCCGATCGACTGCGTCGGCCTCCAGTCCCACTTCAACTCGGGCAGCCCGTACCCGAGCAACTACCGGACCACGCTGTCGAGCTTCGCGGCCCTGGGCGTGGACGTCCAGATCACCGAGCTCGACATCGAGGGGTCCGGCCAGACGCAGGCCGACACGTACGCCAAGGTCGTCGCCGACTGCCTCGCGGTCGAGCGCTGCACCGGCATCACCGTGTGGGGCGTCCGGGACACCGACTCGTGGCGCGCCTCGGGCACGCCGCTGCTGTTCGACGGCCAGGGCAACAAGAAGGCCGCGTACACGTCGGTCCTCAACACGCTGAACGGCGGCGTCACGCCGACCCAGCAGCCCACGCAGCAGCCGACGCAGCAGCCCACCCAGCAGCCGACCCAGCAGCCGACCCAGCAGCCCACGCAGAACCCGGGCACCGGCGCCTGCTCCGCCTCGCTGGTGATCGCGAACAGCTGGGGCGGCGGCTACCAGGCCACCGTCACGGTCCGCGCCGGGTCGTCGGCCCTCAACGGCTGGCGCGTCACGCTGCCCGCCGGCGTCTCCACCAACAACGTGTGGAACGGCGTCGCCTCCGGCGGCACGGTGAGCAACGCCCCGTACAACGGCTCGGTCGCGGCCGGCCAGTCGACGTCCTTCGGGTTCATCGGCAACGGCAGCGCCCCCGCCGCGGGCACGCTGAGCTGCAGCTGACCAGCACCACCTGACCAGCACCACCCTGACCGGCTCCGCACCGGCCAGCACGACGGCGTCGCACTCCCGGGTGCGGCGCCGTCGTCGTGCCACCGGGCCGTGCCCGCGAGCCGTGCCCGCGCGGCCCGGGCGCGTGCGCGCCGGGCTCAGTCCGGTGCGACGTACGACGTGCCGGTGTCGACGCGCTCGGACGCGGGCGCACCGCTCCAGCCGAGCGCGACCGGCGCACCGTCCCGCAGCGCGTCGGGCTGCAGGGCCACGAACCGGTAGTGCGTGTCGTCGACCGCCACGACCTCCGTGACGGCGGCGTCGCCGACCCACAGGACCGGCGACAGGGCGCGCACCGGGATCGGGCCGTCGGTCTCGACGACGAGCTCGACGGTCCGCTCGAGGCGCGGCAGCGACGACGTGAAGTTGTGGTGCGGCGGCGGGTCGAACCGGGCGAGCCGCGGCGTCACCGCGACGACGCGCGGCAGGTCGAGGCGGGGACGACGGCGCCGTTCGGGGGTGCCGGGATCGCTGGTCATGACGTACCTCCGGGGACGAGCACGGTCAGACGGGCACGAGCTGCAGGTCGTCGAACGCGACCGGGCGGTCGTCGTCGGTCGTCGTGCGCAGGTGCACGGCGACGACGCGGGAGAGGTCGAGCCGGGTACGGCGCCCGATGCAGGACGGCCGGAACCGCAGGGTCGACAGCATGGTCTTGGTCCGGTCCGGCCGCTCGAAGGGCCGCGGGACGCCGCCGACGGACGCGGACCCGATCCACGCGACCGTGCCGCGCCAGTCCTCGAGGCCGAGGTCGAAGCTCACGCCGCCCGGCACGACGCCGCCCTCGACGACCTCCGCGACGCGCACCCACACCTCGCTCGACGTGAGGTCCGCGGTGCCGATCTCGGACCGGAAGTCGCCGCCGCCCCGCTCCCGTGAGCGCAGCACCATGCCCGTCGTCAGGCCGAAGAAGCTGCCGTTGAAGGCGGCGGCGACCTGCTCGAACCGGAACTCGTCCGCGACGGCGACGCCGGTGGCGGACGTGGGCAGGCCGAACGAGTTGGTCCCGATGCCGTTGCCGTCGTCGTGGTCGTCGACCGTGTCCGCCCGCTCGACGCGGTAGGCCAGGTCGACGGCCTCGACGGGCACCCCGACCGGCCGCACGGTGCCGAGCAGGTACGCCTCGGACCCGTCGCCGAGCAGCACGCCCCGGAACAGGGCGCTGCCGTACACGTCGAGCACGCGCTCGTGCGTGCCACGGGAGAACACCGGCGTCACGCCGTCGTCGCCCGCCCACCGCCGGTTGAAGAAGTTGTGGTTGGTGCTGTGCACGTACACCTGCGACGCGAACGGCTCCGGCCGCGCCACGTCGTAGAGCTGGGCGCCGTTGTTGTCGCGGACGTCCCCGTCGGACGCCGGCAGGATCGTCGAGAACGCGTAGCCCGCCGGTGCGAGGGTGGGCATGCGCTCCCAGTACCGGAAGTTCGTCGGCGCCAGCGCCAGCACGGCGCGGACGGTGACGCCGATCGCGCCCATGACGGCGGGGACCATCACCACCGCCTCCCCGCCGCGGGAGTGGCCCATCAGGCCGACGCGGGAGAAGTCCAGGCGCCCGTGGAACGTGCTCCCGGGCGTCGCGTCGAGCGTCTGCAGGTGGCGGATCGTGTCGATGACGAGGTCCGCACGCTCCTCGATGTTCCGCACGCTGCCGCCCGGGCCGTTGAGGGCGTTGCAGTCCACGGAGACGGCGACGATGCCGGCCTTCGCCAGGCTCGTCTGGAAGTAGTCGTAGCCGAGGTAGCTGGGATCGGCCGCCGAGTGGTTGCCGTGCGCCATGACGACGACCGGGACCGGGCCCCGCTCCGCGAGCCGCCGGTGGAACGGCTGGTCGACGCCGTCGTCCTCGGCCGGGTAGTGGATGCTGCCGCGCACGGGGCCGTCTGCGTACTCGGTGCGCCCGACCGGGACGAGGTCGAGCGCCGCGGGGTCGCCGGCCACCGGCGGGTCCACGCAGGCGACCGTCAGCTGCAGCGCGACGCGGGCCGGGCACGTCGTCAGCGACTGCGTCACGTGCACGACGTCGCCGGCGACGAGCGGCTGGCCGAGCGGCACCACCGGTGCGGTCCCCACGCCCACCGCGACCAGGTTGCGGTACACGCGGATGACGGCGCCGGGGGCGCTCGACGTGATGGTCAGGGCCGTGTCCCCCGCCTGCACCGGCCCCACCGCGGGCGCGCCCAGCGCCGAGCACGGCTGCACCGTCGTCGTGCCGGGCGGGCTGCCCGGCTGGTCGGGGCAGAGCTCCTGCGTCGCGGAGAAGCCCTCGCCCTCGCTCACGGCCGCCACGCCGATCATCAGGCTGCCGCCCCAGCAGCGGAACGTCCCGAGGGACGACGCGCCGCGGAGCACGGTCACGCGGGCGCCGTTGACGACGCCCGTGACGCGGATCTGCTCCGCGCCGTCGTGGACGGGATCGAACGCCGGCGCCGGCAGGGGGCCGGGGCGGGCGGTGGCCGTCAGCTCGACCGACGGTGACGCCGGGTCGCCGCAGAGCTCGGTGTGCGCGCGGACCTTCTGGTCCTCCGCGTAGAACGGGTTGACGTCGACCCCCTGCTGCGGGCTGCAGCCGTCCACACGCCCCACCTCGGTGCCGTCCGCGGTGATCCACACGTTCGCGCCGCCCAGCAGGTTGCCGACGCCGGTCCGCGACCCGCAGCGCCAGACCGGCGCCGGGTTGACCTGCGGCCGGGGCGGGCCCGCCGGGAAGTCGACGGTGTGGTCGCGCACGCGCAGCGCGGGCGACCAGTCGCTGGTGCGGCCGTCCGCGTGCTGGCGCACGCGCACCTCCTGGCCGTCCTCCAGCGCCGGCACCGGCACGCGCTCGCCCTGCGGCTCCGGGAAGCCGGCGGCGTGCCCGGCGACGACCACCGCGCCGTCGACCTCGACGTCGAGCACCGCGTGCGGCAGGAAGCCCCACACGGTCACCGCCGTCGCGCACCGGTACAGCGGTCCGGCGAGCCACGGGGGCGACAGCAGCTCCCGGTCGTCCCTCAGGTCGAGCCGCTCCAGCTCGACGACGCTCGCGTCCATCGCTGCCTCCTCGCACGTCCTCGGACACGGGGAGGAGGCGGGCGACGGCGGCCGGATACCGCGCGGGACGCGCCGGGCGGGGTGAACTCGTCCCCACCGGCGCGTCCCCAGGGGGCGCCCGGCCGTGCTCAGGCGGCGGCGACGGCCTCGATCTCGACGCGCAGCGAGGGGTCGGCGAGGCCCGCGACGAGCAGCAGGGTCGTCGCGGGCGGCGGCTGCGGCAGGCTCGCGCCGGCGGCGGCCATGAACGGGCCGACGTCGCCCGGGTCGGTCAGGTAGATCGTCAGCTTGACCAGGTGGGCCGGGGTGAGCCCGGCCTCGGCGAGCACGGCGTGCAGGTTGGCGACGGCCTGCGTCGCCTGCGCGGCGACGCCCTCCGCGGGCACGCCGTCGGCGCCGACCCCGACCTGCCCGGAGACGAGGACGAGCCGGCCCGCGTCGCGGACCTCGATGCCCTGGCTGTAGAACGGCGACGCGGGGACGGCGGCGGGGTTGAGCGGTGTGGCTATCATGCGTCCTCCTCCGGGCGGCGGGTCGCGGCGCGCAGGGCGTCGAACTCGCGGCGGACGGCGGCCTCGTGGCCGCCGGTGAGCTGACCGGCCCGGCTCAGCACGAGCAGGCCGTGGTAGAGCAGATCCAGCCGCGCGGCGGCCGGACCTGCCCGGTCGTCGCCGAGCTCGCGCCGGACGACCTCCGCGACGGCGTGCCGCACGAGCGCGAGCCCGTCGGCGACGCGGTGCCCCGGGACGGTGCCGTCGCCGCCGAACTCGGCGGCGGAGTTCACGAGCAGGCACCCGTGACCGTCGTCCAGCGGCGGCAGGAACAGGGTGAGGAACAGCTGCTCGAGGTCGTCGAGGCCGGCGTCCGGCCCGGCGTGCGCGGCGAGGCGGGTGCCGACGACCTGCTCGACGTAGTGCTCGAGCGCCCGGCGGAACAGGCCGGTCTTGTCGCCGAACGCCTGGTAGAGGCTGCTGGTGCGCAGGCCGGTCGCCTGCTCGAGGTCGACCACCGAGGTGCGCGCGAAGCCCTGCCGGCGGAACGCGTGCATGGCGGCGGTGAGCACCTGCTGCTCGTCGAACGTCCGTGGCCGGGCCATGGCGCCATTCTGTAGCGCTCACTACAGAATGACAAGGGGTGTCGGCCGCACCGACGTCTCCGAGGTGACCCCGTCGAGGCGGTCGTCACGACCGCGGCGGCGTCTCCTTCTCCCGCTCGAGCGCCGCGATCGCGTCGGCGAGCGCGGTCGTCGCCGCCAGCACCCGGCCCTGGTGACCGCCGTGCGTGAGGACCAGCCGCGCGAGGGCCAGGGCCCGGCGCACCGCCGCGACGCCCTCGCGCGACCACGCGGGGTCGCGCAGGTCGAGCGCCTCGGCCGCGGCGACGGTCGCCGCCAGCTTCGAGGTGTCCGTCACCGGGCGGTCCAGACCGAGCCAGGCCTCCGGGTCGGCGCTGGCCGCCGCGCCGAGCTTCTCCGAGAAGTCGCTGTTGAACAGCAGCGGGTTGTGCGTGGACCGCCAGCTGCGCTGGTCGGTCAGGCCCCAGAACGTCACGCGGTCGATGTCCGTCGAGTACTTCTTGTAGACGGCGAAGTACTCGGCGAACCGCTGCGCCTGGATGCGCTCCAGCTCGGCGCGGTTGGTGATGTTGCCGACCCAGTACGTGAACCCCTCGCGGGAGATGCGGTCCTTGACGGACGGGTCCGTCAGGTCGCGGTACTGCGCGCGGTCGTCGCCCTCGGGCTGGCCGTTCCACGCCTCCCACACCTGCAGGTCCAGCTCGCTCACGTCGGCCGTCATGCCGGCGTCGATGATGAGCTGGAGCGAGCGCTCGACCGACGCGTGGTCCGAGCACGTGCCCGGCTGCCACTCCGCGGCCGCCTCGTCGACGAGCCCGGGCAGCCGCGTGCGGTCCGTGCAGGCGAACGCCGGCGTCTGGTTGATGTAGTTGTGCGACTGCAGCCCGATCGTCTCCACGAGCAGGCGCGGGTCCTCCGGGTGCTCCGCGGCGTACCGGGCGTTCAGGTCCGTGGCCATCGCGACGATCGCCTCGCCCTTGCCCTCCGACTGGAAGACGTTGAAGTCGTTGTAGACCAGGCGTGCCTCGGGCCCGTACGTGCGGGCGAGGACGAAGGCGTCGTAGAGGAAGTCCGCCGGGTGCTCGCCGGCCGCCGTGTCGGCGCCGTTCGCGTAGGCCGAGTACCAGTTCGACGCGCCGCCGTTGGGCCCGCCGCGCAGGAAGTCGCGCCAGTCCTGCGTGGCCGGGTCGAACTCGTCGAGGCCGTCGACGAAGGCCTCGTTGACGACGTCCCACGAGACCACGCGCCCCTGGAAGTGCGTGAGCACCTCCTGGATGTAGCGCTCCATGTTGGCCCGGGCCTGCGCGCGCGTGCCGCCGGTGGGACCGCTGTTGATGCGGGGCGGCGACTGCCCGTGCCACACGAGCACGTGCCCGTGGACGTCCATGCCGCGCGCCAGCGTCTCGTCGACGAACGCGTCGGCGGGGCCGAAGCGGAACGTGAACTCGCCCGTCACGGGGTCGATGTTGTCGTTCGGCAGCAGCTGGTCCGGCTTCATGCTGTTCTCGGCCGTCATGACCGTGTAGTGCCGCTCGATGTTCGCCGAGCTGGCCGACCCGGGCGCGTACGTCGCGGGGTCGGAGTGGATGTTCCCCACGTCGAAGTAGTCGCGGTAGACGTCCTTGAGCGGCGCCATCTGCCGGCGGAACGTGGTGTCGAGGACCACGTCGCCCTCGGGCATGGTGAACGAGTCGACCCGCGCCCCGATCCAGCCGAGCTCCTCCGACGTCCACCCGCCCCACACCTGCTGCGCGGCCGGCGTCGCGGTCAGCACGACCGTGTCGCCCGCCTCGTAGCTGCCCTCGCCGGTGACCGTGCCGCGCCCGGACACCCGGACGTCGACCTCGTACGTCTCCTCGACGGCCGCCTGCGCCGGCGCCGCGAGGCCGACCGTCGCCAGCACGACCGCCGTCGCCGCTCCCGTCCACCGCGCCACCCGGCGGCGGCCCTCCCCCGCGACCGTCCCCGGTGCGCCCTCACGTCCTGGTCCCGCAAGCCCCGTCATCTGACGTCCCTCTCGCTGTCACGCTCGGCGTCGGCGATGCGGCGGCGTTCCCCCCGTCGCCCGACCTGTGGCTCGTCCCCGCGCACGACGCCCGCGATCCGTCGCTGTCGCCGACACTGACCGACAGCCGTCCGGGCACGACGTGCTCCGCTCCTACACCGGTGTAACCGTCACCCTCGACGGGCACCTGTAGGCCGTACGGGTGACACCGTAGGTACGCCTCCCGGGGCCGTCAAGGCGCTCGAGGGGCGCACCGACGGCGGGCGGCGCACCCCGGCGCCGCCCGCCGTACGGGCCTCCCTCACCCGCAGGCGACGCCCGCGTGCCCGGCCTCGTACGCCGTCCACGCGGCCTGCCAGCCGGCGATCTTCACGCCGGTGACGTCCACGTCCCCGGCCTCGACCGCGGTGCCCGGTGCCGTCCAGGTGCGCTGGAACGACGCGCCCGGCAGCAGGACGGCCACGGCACCGGTCCGCCACGGGGTCGTCGCGGCGACGACGACGGGCACCCGCTCGACGTTGCGCACGTGCACGGTGACACGCGGCCGCCCGTCGACGCACTGCGCCTGCCCGGAGACCGCGAGCGCCACCGCGTGCGGCGTGCCCGCCGGTGCGGCCGGCGTCACCGGGGCCGAGGGTGCCGACGCCGCCGAGTCGCCCGCGGCGTTGGTCGCGACGACCGTGAACGTGTGGGCCCGGCCGTTCGCAAGGCCCGTGACGACGCACGACGTCCCGTCGGTCGTGCACGTCGCGCCGCCCGGCGAGGCGGTGACGGTCGACCCGGTGACCGGGCTGCCGCCGTCCTCCGCCGGCGCGCTCCACGAGACCGTCGCGGACCCGTCGCCGGCGGTGGCGACCACGTCGGTCGGCGCCGCCGGGGCGGCGGCCGGCGGCGCGACGGCGCCCGGCCACGTCACGAGGACCTCGTCACCGGCCGCCGAGACCTTCTCCACCGTGATCCGGTTGACCGAGAAGGCGTTGCCGCCCCCACCGCCGCGGATCCCGATGTTGCCGATCAGCCCGTCGGCCGGCTGCGACCCGTCCATCGTGATCTCGCTGACCAGGTCGTAGCTGCCCATGTTGACCATGCCGCTGTTGAAGTACGCGGGCAGCTGCGTGGCGACCTGGTTCGCCGCGTACGGGTGGGCGTTGACGAGCGCGCCGTCGGCGGTCGTGTAGCCGCCGTTGGTGGTGTCCTTCACCCACCGGACCCGGATCGCCGTCGTCCCCTTGGCCGTGTAATTGACCGTCACGCGGTACGTCGCGCCCGGCTCCGGCCGGAACGCCACCTCGCCGTCGTCCGTGGTCGACCACGGCCACACCGACGCGTCGTCGCCGAGGACGATGTTCGCGCCGCTCCACGGGTCGCCGGCGGACGTGTCGAAGACGTGCACGCCGGGGACGGGTGCGGGCTCCTCGCCGCCGGAGGTGTCGATGTAGTCGTGCGTGGCGAGGAACTGGTCCGGGTAGAGGATGCCGAGGAGCGCGAGCTTCGCGTTGCCGTCGTAGTCGTACGGCATGGCGAACTCCCCGCCCTTCCAGCCGGTGGCCACGTCGCGGACACCCGCGAGCTTCACGGCGGCGACGACCTTCGGGTTGTCCGTCGTGTTGCCCGGGCCGGCGGCGTGGTCGCGGTAGACCCGGAACAGCTCGGCGTACTTCATGCCCTGGTTGTTCTCGTTCTCCGGCGTCAGCTCGCCGGGCGGCAGGGCGATGTCCATCTCGGTCACGTGGACCTCGACGTCGTCCAGCGTCGCGAAGAGCTCGATGTTCTGCTCGACGGCCTCGACGTCGGTGGCCAGGTTGTAGTGGCCCTGCATGCCGATGACCTCGATGAGCGGCCGGCCGTCCGGGCGCGTGCCGGCGTGCCGGGCGTTGATGTCCTTGACCATCTCGTAGACGACCCGCGCCTTCGCCGGGGAGTCCAGGCCGAAGTCGTTGTACGTGAGCTTCACGTCCCAGCCGTTCGCGTCGACCACCTCGGCCGCCTTGAGGAAGGCGAGCTCGACCCAGTCCGCGCCCAGCGCCTGGTACCAGCCCTCGCCCTTGGCCAGCGACGCGCGCCAGTCCGCCGGGTCGGCCGTGCCGACCGCCTCGTTCACCACGTCGACCGCGACGAGGCGGTCCCCGAAGTGGCCGAGCACGGTCTCGACGTGCGTGTGCAGGTTCTCGAGCGCGACGGCGCGGTCGAACGTGCCGGGCTGGTCGAAGCGGGCCGGCGGCGCGTCCCACATCCAGGTCGGGGTCTGCGAGTGCCACGCCAGGGTGTGGCCGTAGAGCTCCAGGTCGGGGTTGCGGGCCGTGTAGCGGGCGAAGGCGGCCTCCGCCGCGTCGAAGGTGAACACGCCCTTCTCCCGCTGCGTGCTCTCGGGCTTCATCTCGTTGCCCGGCGTGTAGGACGCGTAGTTGTAGGTCAGGCCCTCGATCTCGCCGGCGCCGAAGATGCCGAACG
This sequence comes from Cellulomonas sp. NPDC057328, assembly GCF_042667215.1. NCBI lineage: Bacteria > Bacillati > Actinomycetota > Actinomycetes > Micrococcales > Cellulomonadaceae > Cellulomonas > Cellulomonas sp. NPDC057328. The sequence goes on from NZ_JBHUZW010000021.1 coordinate 23,355, forward strand.
AGAAGTGGTCCGCGTAGACGTCCTTCATCGGCGGGTAGTGCTCGAACGTCTGGCCGGCCGGCGGCAGCTCCGGCTCCGGGGGCGCGGCGGCCCCGTGGGCGGGAGCCAGCGCGGCCAGCGTCATGAGCCCCGCGACCAGGCCGGCGAGGACGGGCCGGGCGCCCGGCCTCCCCCGCCGCGGACGGCGCACGCCGCGCCCCCGTCCGCTCGCTCCGAGTGCGCGTCGCCGATCCGACATGGGACCTCCAGGGGTGCCCCGACGCACCGTTGCGCGGGGATGCGGTGGCAAATTTGCCACTGTTGCGCAGCGGCATTGCCAGGCTCTCCGGGGCCGGACGCACTGTCAAGGGGGTCCCAAGCGTTTCAGACGTTGCCACGCGTGCGGCCGCCGCGGAGGGTGCTCCTCGTACGTCCGCCACCGAACTCGTCCCCGGAGGGGCACCCATGTCACGGTTCTCAGCAGCTCGCCGCCGCCTCTCCGCGGCGGTCGCCACCCTCGCGCTCGGCGCCGCGGCGGTGGCCGGCTCGGTCGCCCTCGCCGCGCCGGCCGCCGCGCACGGCGCCGTCTCCGACCCGCCGTCGCGCATCTACGGGTGCTACGACCGCTGGAGCGCCGCCTGGACCGACCCGGCCATGCAGACGCAGGACCCCATGTGCGCGAACGCCTGGCAGAGCAACCCGAACGCGATGTGGAACTGGAACGGCATGTTCCAGGAGAACGTCGGCGGGCGGCACGAGCAGGTGATCCCGAACGGGAAGCTCTGCTCCGCCAACAACCCGACCTACGCGGCCGCGGACACCCCCGGCGCCTGGCGGACGAGCGCCCGGTCGCACAACTTCCGCCTCACCGTGCACGACCCGTCCAACCACGGCGCCGACTACCTGCGCATCTACGTCACCAAGCAGGGCTACGACGCCCGGACGAAGGCGCTCGCGTGGTCCGACCTCGAGCTCCTCAAGACGACAGGCAGCTACCCGAGCTCCAGCCCGTACGTCACCGACGTCACCGTGCCGAGCGACCGCCGCGGCCACCACGTCGTCTTCACGATCTGGCAGGCGAGCCACCTCGACCAGCCGTACTACCAGTGCAGCGACGTGACGTTCGGCGGCACCACCCCGGCGCCGGACCCGACGACGCCCGCGCCGAACCCGACCACCCCGGCCCCGAACCCGACCACGCCGGTGCCGAACCCCACGACGCCGGTGCCGAACCCGACGACGCCCGCACCCGACCCGGGTCCGACCACGCCGGCCGGCGCCTGCACGGCGACCGTGTCCGTGGCGAGCTCGTGGCAGGGCGGCTACCAGGCCACCGTGACGGTGAAGGCGGGCTCCAGCGCGATCAACGGCTGGCGGGCGACGATCGGCGGCGCGACGATCACGCAGGCGTGGAACGGCACGGCCTCCGGCAGCACCATCACCGCCTCGGCGTGGAACGGGAAGCTCGCCGCCGGGGCGTCCACCACCGCCGGGTTCCTCGGCAGCGGCAGCCCGGCCGACCTGACCGCGAGCTGCACGGCGTCCTGACGGCCGAGCGCCGACGAGGGCCGCACGTCCCCGCAGGGGCGTGCGGCCCTCGTGGCGCCGGGCCGAGGCCCCGGGCGACTCGTGACAGGAGGAGCGGCGCGACGCGCACCCTGCTACCGGACGGGCGTCACCGGGGCGGCACCGGCGGGGTCAGCGGTCGAACCACCGGCGGCTCACGTCGTACACCTGGCGCTGCACCGCCGTGTCGTACGAGACGGCGGGGGTCGTCGCCACGCTCCCCCGGCGGTGGTAGCCCCCGGTGACACCCGCGAGCGCGGGGTCCGTGGCGAGCCGCAGCGCCGCGGCGGCCCCCTCGCGAGGCGTCAGCATGGTCCTGCGGAGGAGACCGCCGACAGGACGCAGGACCGCGGGCACGAGCCCGTCGACGAGGCCGGTGGCCACGATGCCCGGGTGCACGGAGCTCACGGTGACGCCGTGGGGCCGCAGGAGGCGCGCGACGTGGTAGCCGCTCGTGACGGTGAGGAGCTTCGCCCGCGCGTAGGCCTCGAAGGCGACGAAGCCGTCGGCCGGGTTGAGGAGGGCCAGGTCGGTGAGCTGTGCGGGGTCCAGGGTGGCCGGGCGGGGACGTCCGGCGAGCGTGACTTTGCGGGTGTCGTTGACGGTGTCGGACACCACGTGGACGACTCGCCCCCTGCCGGCGACGAGGTTCGCCCGCAGCAGGTGCGTGAGCCCGAAGGCGGCCAGGTGGTCCACCGCGACGTGCCGCTCGACCCCGTCGGCGGTCAGACCCCGGTCGGGGAAGTGCGCGCCGGCGTTGTTGACCAGCACGTGCACCTGCGCGTACTGCCGGCCGACCGCTGCGGCGGCGTCCACCACACCGCGACGCAGGGACAGGTCGGCCATGACGACGTCGAAGGTGCCGTGGCCGTCGACGGTCTCCCGCAGCGTGCGCTCCGTGCGCGCACCGTCACGGGCGACCGCGACCACGTGGGCACCCGCGCGGGCGAGCTCGGCGACGATCACCCGCCCCATCCCGCCGCTGGCCCCGGTGACGACCGCCACCTGCCCCGCGAGGTCCGCGTCCACGAGCGGGTCGGCCGGGCGGGTCGACCGGGCGCTCACCGGGCGACCCGGGGGAAGGCGTGCACGTGGCGCGGGTCCTCGACCTCGCGGACGAGGAGGTCCGCGAGGTCGGCGCGCCCGACGGACGTCCACAGGTGCACCGGCAGGTCCGCGGCGACCCGGTACCGCCCGGTCGGGCGGGCGTCCGTGAGCCGCGGCGGACGCACCACCGTCCAGCGCAGGTCTGACGCCGTGACCAGGCGCTCCATCGCCTCCTTGTCGCGCATCCTCTCCTCGACGCCGGCCCACACCGCGCGTGCGTAGAGCGACCGGTCGCGGCTCTCGGCGACGCCGTGGGCGCTGACGACGACGAGGCGGGTGACCTCCGCGCGCCGCATCGCGGGTACGGCGGTCGCCATGGCGTCGGTGCAGACGGAGGTCGGGCCCCTCGCCGCACCGCCCAGCGCGCTGATCACCGCGTCGGCGCCGGTCAGTGCCGCCGGCAGGGGCGCCGCGTCGCGCACGTCGCGCCACTCCACCTCCCGCAGGCGGGCGTCGGGCGGAAGGGTGCGGGGCCGACGCACCAGGGCGGTGACGTGGTGGCCGCGGCGCAGGGCCGCCGACACCGCCAGGCGGCCCGTGGCGCCGGACGCGCCCAGGACCACGATCTGCTGCTGTGCGACAGTCTGTCTCATAAGACCGAGAGCCTCGCACCCGGAGAACTCTGAGTCAAGATGTCTCATAGACTCGTCGGATGACGCCCTCCCACGACGACCCCCGGTTCCTGCGCAGCCGGGAGGCGATCGTCGCCGCCGCCCGTGAGCTGCTGGTCGCGGGCGGACCCGGTGCCGTCTCCCACGCACGGGTGGCCCAGCAGGCGGGCATCGCGCGGGCCACCGTCTACCGCCACTGGCCGCGCACCGACCAGCTGCTGGCCGAGGCCATGGCGACCGTGCCGCTGCCGTTCTTCGCGGCACCCGACCTCCCCACGCGCGACTGGCTCGTCCGCGAGCTGACCGCCCTCGCGCGGCAGCTGGACCACCACGACGTCCGCGTCGTCGCCACCACGCTGGCGAGCACGGCCCTCTGGGAGGACGGCATGGACGTCCGTCGCGCCGGCTTCGCCGACCTGCTCGCCCGCAGGCTCGCCGACGCCCTCGAGGCGGCCCGCGACCGCGGCGAGGTCGACCTGCGCACCGCTCCCCGGGACGCGGCGGCCCTGGCGATCGGCCCGCTCCACTACCGGGCGACGATCGAGCGCGGCACCACCGACGACGACGTCGTCGCGACCGTCGTCGACAGCCTCGGCCGCTGGCGGTGACCGGTCGGCTCGCGCGCCCGCCCGGACGGCGTCACTGCCCGAACCGCACCCACCACCCCTCGGAGACGACCTCGACGGCGCCGTCGACCACGGCGATCGCCGTCTGCTCGTCGATGGCGTAGGCCGGTCCGCCGATCTCGGCGGCCCACCGCTCGGCGTGGGCCAGGGTGTTCGACGGGAAGGCGTCGAGGTGCGGGAAGACCGCGAAGTCGACGACCCCGAGCGTGCGGTCGTCCGGAGCCGACGGCCACTCGACGAACGACGACCCGATCCGCGGCGTCATCACCATGCTGCCCGCGCTGACACCGACCCACACCGTGTCGGGCAACGAGGGCAGCAGGTCGGCCAGACCGGACTCGCGCACCCAGTGGGCGAGGTAGGTCGCGTCGCCGCCGTCGACGAGCAGGACGTCGGCCTCCCGCACCCACGGCACCCAGCGCCCGGCGCCGATGGTCGGCAGCGCCGTGAGCTCGAGGACGCCGAGCGAGGCCCACCCGAGGCCGGTCAGGTGCCGGAAGTCCGGTTCCGCCGCGACCATGCCTCGCACGCTCGCGGGGCCGCACACCGGGTCGCCCCGGGCCCCGCGATCACGGCCGACGGTCGAAGGTGATCCGCATCAGCCGGCTGTCGGCCCAGTCCTCGAGCCGCGTCGGCCGGATCGTGCCCGGGTCATGGGGCTGGTTGAGGTCGGCGACGATCTCCGCCAGCACGACGCGACGTTCGGCCGGGTCGGTGACGGGTGTGGCCCGTGCCGGCAGGTCGGCACGGATGCCGTTCTTGAGGTGGAACGTGAAGTCGGGGTCGGCGAGGAGGTTCGCGTGCCAGTCGGTGGCACCGCCGCCGGCGCCGCTGCACAGGTAGGTGCCGCCCGCAGCCCGGTAGAAGAAGATCTCGATGCGGCGTGGCCGGCCGGTGCGGCGGCCCCGCGTCGTGATGTCGACGGTCCGCTCGCGGGTGCCGGCCGCGGGGGTGATCTCGATGGCGCGACGGACGGCGTCGGGCAGGTGGGACGAGGACGTGTCGCGCACGGGGCCGCCCCCGCCGCTCGTGCCGCTCACGCGGCGTCGGCCCGGAGGGCGGGCCCGAGGAGGAGGCCGCCGTCGACGACGTACTCCGAGCCCGTGACGAACGACGCGTCGGAGGACGCGAGGAACAGGAGCAGCCGGGTGACGTCGGTCGGCTCCCCCAGCCGGGGGATGGCGAACGGCTCCGGTGAGTAGCGGTCGGCGATCGCCACGGTCGCGCCGGCTGCGGGCTCGTGGATGAACGGGGTCGCGATCACGCCGGGGTGGATGGCGTTCACGCGGATGCCGTCCCGGCCCAGCTCGAGCGCCGCCGTCCGGGTGAGACCACGCACGGCCCACTTGCTGGCGACGTACGGCGCGTAGTGCGCCGTGCCGCCCAGGGCCATCGTCGAGGCGATGTTGACGACGACTCCCCCGCCCGCGCGGCGCAGGGCGGGAGCCGCGGCCCTGAGGCCGAGGAAGGTCCCGGTGAGGTTGACGTCGAGGATGCGCGACCACGTGTCCCGGTCCGTCGTCTCGATCGTCGCCGGCGGGTTCTGGACCCCTGCGTTGTTGACGAGCACGTGCAGGGCGCCGAAGGCGCGCTCGGCGGCCGGCACGGCGGCGGACCACGAGCTCTCGTCCGTGACGTCGAGGTGGGTGAAGAGAGCGCGGGGCCCGAGCTCGTCGGCGAGGGCGGCGCCGCGCGCGGCGTCGACGCCGCCGATCACCACGTTCGCCCCCTCCGCGTGGAAGGCGCGGACGTGGCTGGATCCCTGGCCACCGGTCCCACCGGTCACGAGGACGGTCCGGTCGTCGAAGCGGGGCATCTGGTGCTCCTCGGGTGCGGGCGTGACCGACCGCGCTCGTGCGTGACGGATGCGCGGCGGTGGTGAGCCGAGCGACTCACCATCGTCGACACTAGGTCGGCGACGATGGTGAGTCAAGCCACTCACCTCGTATGCTGGCACCCGTGAGCAAGGTCGTGTCGGCGTACCACCAGCGCATCGCCCAGGAGAAGCGCGCGCTGATCCTGACGGCCGCGACCGCGCTGTTCCTCGAGCAGGGCTACGACCGGACGTCGCTGGCGCGGGTCGCGGAGCGCTCGGGCGTCTCGCGGGCGACCCTGTTCAAGCAGTTCCCGACCAAGGCCACCCTGTTCGACGCCATGGTCACCTCGTCGTGGTCCACCGCGGACGAGGAGGGTCCTCCGCCGGCAGGCGACGTCGTCGACGGGCTCGGCACCATCGGCCACCGCTACGCCGCGCTGCTGAGCCGCCCCCAGATGACCGACCTCTTCCGCATCGTCATCGCCGAGCTGCCGCGGTTCCCGGAGCTCGCCGAGGCGCAGTTCGCGCACGGGAAGATGCCCTACTTCGCGTCCGTGCGCGACTACCTGCTCGCCGAGCACGCGGCGGGGACGGTGCGGGTCGACGACGTCGACCTCGCCGCCACCCAGTTCCTCGGCATGATCTCCAACTACGTCTTCTGGCCGACCCTCCTGGTGCCCGGCTGGGAGGTGAGCGCCGAACGCGTCGCCCAGGTGGTCGACGAGGCCGTCCGCACCACCGTCGCCCGGTACGCCGCGACCGGAGCAGGGCGGTCGACCGACGACTGAGTCGCGGCGGACCCGGGCCCCGCCCGACGACCACGAGAGGTCTCGGTGCCCACCGGGACCACCGGCTGCGGCCGCGTCCGGGCTCGGCCCGCGCCGCGGACGACCGGACCGCGGTCATCGACCTCCACGTCGACGACATCGACGGTCGCGCGCTACCGCCAGGACCAGACCTGGTTGCCCGCTCCCGTGCAGTGCCACAGGAGCACGGCGGTAACGTTCGCGGTGAGGTTGCGGTCCACGTCGAGGCACAGCCCGGACCGCGTGCCGCGCAGGGTCCCGTCCGCCCGCAGCACCCACTGCTGGTTCGTGCCGCCGTTGCAGTCCCACAGCTGCACGCGCGTCCCCGCGGCGGCGTCCGGCGGGGCGTCGAGGCACGTGCCCAGCGAGCGCAGGGTGCCGTCGGTCGCCGTCCAGGTCTCGTTCGCCTGCGTGCCGCAGTCCCAGACGACGAGGCCGGTGCCGTTGGTCGTGGCGCTCGCCGGGACGTCGAGGCACCGGCCGGACGCGGCACTGACGAGCCGGTTCCCGGTCGGCGGCGGTGTCGTCCCCCCGCCCGGGGTGACCCGGTACAGCGCGACCCCGTGCGCGGGGACCTGCGCCGTCAGCGCCCCGGCGGTCGTCCCCGTCGTGCCGGTCCACAGCTCGCGGTAGGTGTGCGAGCCCGAGCCGAGGCCGACCTGGGCGAGCGTGGTCGCGATCTGCCGCGCGCCGCCACCGCGGTTGAGCAGCGCGACGGCCACCGAGCCGTCGGCGAGCGGCTTCGCCCACACCTCGGCATCGCCGTCGTCCCGCACGCGGTCGGCCTGGCGCACGAGCGGGTCCTGGTCGATCGCGAGGACGTCCCGGTTGGTGAGGACCGCGCGCACGTCGGCGCTCATGCTGCGGATGTCGTTGCCGGCGATCAGCGGCGCGCTCAGCATCGCCCACATGCTCATGTGGGCGCGGTTCTCCGTCGGGCTCAGGCGGGCGCAAGTACGTCCGGGGCATCTGGGCGTCGACGCGGGCTACCGGCGGAGCAACAGCACGTACTACTGGCTCGGGTGCACCGAGTTCAACCGCACGTACGTCTACACCGCGACGTCGGTCGACGGCACCTGGTCGAAGAAGGCCCGGATCAACAGCTGCTACTACGACGCCGGGCTGCTCGTCGACGACGACGACACCCTGTACGTCGCGTACGGCAACGGCACGATCAGCGTCGCCCAGCTCAACGCCGACGGCACCGCCCAGGTGCGCGCGCAGCAGGTGTTCCAGACGCCGTCGAGCGTCGGCACGCTCGAGGGCGCCCGGTTCTACAAGCGGGGCGGCTACTACTACATCTGGCTCACGCGGCCCGCGAACGGCCAGTACGTGCTGCGGTCGAGCTCGCCGTTCGGCCCGTACGAGATGCGGCAGGTGCTGCTGGACATGCCCGGCCCGATCCCCGGCGGAGGCGTCCCGCACCAGGGCGGCCTCGTCCAGACGCAGGCCGGCGACTGGTGGTACATGGCCTTCACCGACGCCTACCCGGGCGGTCGGATGCCGACGCTCGCGCCGATCAGCTGGAGCAGCGACGGGTGGCCCTCGGTGCGGACCGTCGACGGCCGCTGGGGCACCACGTACCCGCGCCCGAACATCACGACCACGAGGACCGTCGCCCCGATGACCGGACGCGACACCTTCACCGGCTCGACGCTTGGCCACCGGTGGGAGTGGAACCACAACCCCGACACCAGCCGGTTCAGCGTCGGCAACGGCCTGCGCCTGCAGACCGCCACGGTGACGGACGACCTGTACGCCGCCCGCAACACCCTGACGCACCGCATCCAGGGGCCGTCCTCCACCGCGACCGTCGAGCTCGACCACTCCGCGATGGCCGAGGGCGACCGGTCCGGGCTCGCGCTGCTGCGGCAGTCGTCGGCGTGGGTCGGGGTCGTGCGGACCAACGGCACGACCCGCGTCGTCATGACCGACGGGCTCACGATGAACAGCTCGTGGGCGACGACGGGCACCGGGGTCGAGCGCGCGTCGGTCGCCGTGACCGGGAGCCGCATCTGGCTGCGCGCGACGGCGGACATCCGCCCCGGCGCCGGCCGCACCGCCACCTTCTCCTACAGCACCGACGGGACGACCTTCCGCCCGCTCGGGCCCGCGTTCACCCTGAACAACCAGTGGGAGTTCTTCATGGGCTACCGGTTCGGGATCTTCAACCACGCGACCCGGGCGCTCGGCGGGGCGGTGACGGTCCGCAGCTTCGACCTGACGACCCCCTGAGCCGGGCGGAGCGTGTCCGGTCGTACCGCCCGACGTCCTGACGCCGCGCGACAGGGCACCGACGTCGCTCCGATGACCCGGGGGGTGGGTCACCGGAGCGACGTGGTGCGGCACGGGCCGCGCGGGAGCGCGGTCGGTCAGCCCGCCGTCCGCGCCCGGCGGGTCAGTGCCACGGCTCCCGCGCCCCCGACGAGGAGCAGGAGACCGATCCCGAGGAGGACGCCGACGGTCGCGCCCGTCGCGGCGAGCGGGCCCGTGCGGGCCGTCGTCGCCGCGCCGGCCGCGCCGCCCTCACCCGCCGTGCCACCCGCCGCCGGGGCCGGAGCACCGCCGGAGCCGGGGGCGCCGACGGCCGCCGTCACCGTGAGCGTCGCCGGGTCCGACCAGGCGCCGCCGAGCTCGTTCGCGACGTAGGCCCGGAACTGCGCGCCGAAGTCGGCCAGGCGGGCGGTGAGCTCGAGCGTCGTCGCCGTCGCCCCGGCGACGTCGGTCCACGTCCCGTCCACGAGGCGCTGCCACTGCACGGACGGCGCGGGCGAGCCCGTCGCCTCGACCGTGAACCGGGCCGTGGCACCCTCGACGACGGTGACGTCGGCCGGCTCCGTGACGACCCAGGCGACCGTGCCCGCGTCCGACGCGTCACCGTCCCCCTGGTCCGCGACGAACGAGGCGACCCACGACAGCGCCGAGTTCCAGTTCACCGTGATCTCGTTCGTCGACCACGACTGGATGTCGTCGACGTAGCAGAGCTGCGGCGCGCACATGTGGTCCGGGCCGTACAGGCCGCTGATGACCGGGTCCCACGTGCCCACGTCGGAGTTCGGCCCGCCGGACACCGACCCCGCCGGCGGGTTCGGGAGCGACTCGGTGAGCGAGTGCGCGAACCACCGGCTGTGCTGGTTCTCCGAGAACACGTCGCCGTAGCCCGTGATGTACGAGTTGTTCAGGGCGTTGCGACCCAGGAGGTAGTCCATCGACTCGACGACGGCGTCGGCGAACCGCTGGTCGCTCGTGAGGTCGAACGCCGTGCCGAGCACGACCTGGTTGTTGAGCACCGACGAGTTCGAGCCCCACTCGTAGACACCCGCGGCGTTGCCCGCGTACGCGGTGCCGAACGGCTGCGCCGCCTGGCGCGCGAGGTAGACCTCCGCACCGTCCACCACCGACTGCCGGATCGCGCTGCGACCCGGGATGTCGGACTCGACCACGGCGAGGTCCAGCCGGCCGAGGGCCGCGGTCTCGCCCCAGTACATGCCGCCGGCCGAGAAGATGTCGGCGGTGTGGTGCTCGCTCGCGAGCACCGCGTCCTCGAACTCCTGCTCACCGGTCGTGAGGAAGAGCTCGGCGGCGGCCCAGTAGAACTCGTCGGTCACGTCCCGGTCGTCGTACGGTCCGCCGCCCGGGCTCGGGTCGGCGTTGGGCGCGGGCTGCAGGAGGTCCGGCGTCGCGACCGCGGCGGCGTAGGCCACCCGGCCGGCTGCGAGCAGCTCGGCGGCGAACTCGGCGTCGTACGGCTCCCACAGGCGGGCGCCCTGCGCGGCGACCGCGGCGAGGTTCAGCGTCGCGGCCGTCGACGGGCGGTGCAGGCGCCGCGGCTGGGGGTCGTCCGACGGCAGGAGGGGCAGGCCCGTCCAGTCGACGTCGTGGACCTTGTGGTGGACCATCCCGGCGAGCGGCTCACCGGCCGGGACCTGCATGCGCAGCATCCACTCGAGCTCCCAGCGCGCCTCGTCCAGCGGGTCCGGGACGCCGTTGGTCTGCTCGTCGAGCGGGATGTCGAGGCTGCCGTCGCCGAGCGCGGCGGCGTCACCGGTGGGGGCGTGCAGCGCGCGCTCGTAGGTGCTGAGCACCTGCGCGACGGCGATGCCGCCGTTGACGACGTACTTGCCGTGGTCGCCCGCGTCGTACCAGCCGCCGACGACGTCGAGCGTGTAGTCGCACGTCCAGTCGCCGTAGAGGCCCTGCGCCTCGGTCGGGGTGATGCACGGGACGCCGTGGTCGCCCTGGTTGGGGGTTGCGTCGCCCGGCCGGCCGACGTGGCCCGCCGGACGGCTGTACGCGTCGTCGCCCATGATCGACCCGTCGATCGCGATGCCGCTGCGGGCCGGGTAGAAGTAGTCGAGCGCGTCGTACCGCAGCTGCTGGTAGAGGTCGTCGCCGACGACGAACGGGTGGCTCGTCTCGCCGTCCGCACGCAGTGTGTAGGTCCCCGGTGCGGTCACGTCGTCGAAGTCGACCTCGTGCACGTTCAGGCCGGCCGTCGGGTCGACGCCGCGCGGCGTCGTGCTGCCGGACGCCACCACGGTCGTGCCCGACACGAGCTCCCAGGCGACGGGCTCGGTGGCCTCCGTGACGACGGTGGCCCGCTTGGGTCCCTGCGGCAGGTAGCCGACCTGGTTGACGCGGACGCGCGGTCCCGTCTCCGGCTCGTACGCCGGCGGCGCCTCGGTCGTCTCGACGAAGGAGAGCTCGGTGATGCAGAACGTGTACGGCGTCGTGCGGCGGCCGAGCTCGAGGTGGATGCGGCCGTAGGCGGTCGCGGGGTCCGAGCTGAACGACGCACCGGCGGTGAACGGGTACGTGAACGTCTGCGGCTCGGTCGTCAGCGCGGCGTCGGCGTCGAGCACGCGCTGCCAGGGCTCGCCGTACTGCCCGACGAGCACGTTGACGGCCGCGGGGGCGCTCGCCCAGGCCGTCATCTCCAGCACGTAGCTGCGTCCCGCGACGACGTCGACGTACTTGCGCTCGAGGCCGGCCTCGTACGGGTTGGCGTACCCGCCGCGCAGGTCGATGCAGGCGCTGAGCCCGTCCTCGCCGGCGCGCGCCGTGCCACCACCGGGGGCGTCGTAGAGCTCGAACTCGCCGAGGTCGCCGCCCGCGAAGGAGTGGTCGATGCTCGTGCCCGAGGTGATCGACAGGTTGTCGACGCAGAACGTGTACGGCGCCGCCTGCGCGCCCAGCTGGAACGAGACCGGCCCAGTCCCGGTGGTCCAGTCCTCCGCGGCCGGGGAGTCCGGCGTCGTGGGGCGCGTCGGCCAGTCCGCCGGAGTGAAGGTGAGCTCGACGTGCTGGGGCGTGGCCGTGCCGTCGAGCACGACCTGGTGGCCGAACACCGCGGGGTAGCCCAGACCGCCCTGCAGCGGGACGGTCACCGGTGCGGTCGCGTGCGCGTCGAACGCGACCGTGTACGTCGCGTCGCGGTCGAAGGTCACGTCGTCGTGCTGGAGCGCGACGTCCCAGGGGTTCTCGCCGCCGTCGACGACGGCGCAGAGCTCTCCCGTCGCGGCGGACGAGGACACGGAGCCGCTGTTCGCGTAGGAGAACCACCCCTGCGCGTCACCGTCGGCGAAGTCGTGCGTGCTCGTCAGCGGTGCGCCGAGGGCCGTCGAGGCGACGACCGGGAGGGCGAGCAGGGCGACCGACGTCGCTCCGGCCAGCCACCGGCTGCGACGCCGTGGGCGCGGGTGGGGTGAGGGGACCACTGTGTCTCCGAGGGGTGAGGGCGCTCCGGGCGCGGTGAGCGGGTCGTGTCGGTTCCGGGAGGTGCACTGGTAGCGCTTCCACGCGGCGCGACGCGCGTCGAGGGCTCCGTCGCCGTCGGCCGCTGCGCCGCGTGGTCGTCGGCCCCACGCCCGCGTCGTCGCGGGCCGGTGCGGCCGACTGGACGCGCTTCCAGTCGTGGCGTCGATGGTCCGGTGCGCCCGGCCCGGTGTCAAGACGTCGGGCCTGCTCGTCGCACCGACGGGTGGCCCGGGGGCACCGGAAGCGCTGCACGCGCCGGCGCCGTCGGTGTAGCCTCGCGCCGATCAGCAGGCCGGCAGGGGGCAACCATGACAGGGCGGACCGGGCGACCTCCGACCCTCGACCAGGTGGCGGAGCGCGCGGGCGTCTCGCGGTCCGCGGCCTCGCGCGCCATCAACAACACGATCCACGTGAGCCCGGCGACGCGACGCGCCGTCGAGCGGGCCGTGCGCGAGCTCGGCTACGTGCCGAACGTGACCGCGCAGGCGCTCGCCCGGCAGAAGGGCGGTGCGGTGGTCCTCGCCGCCTCGCACGACAACGCCGAGCTGCTCGGCGACCCGTTCATCGGGCAGGTGATCGTCGGGATCGCGACGGCGCTGGAGGACACCGAGCTCGACCTCAAGCTCTTGCTGTGCAACACCGAGCACGGCCACGACCGGGTGCGGCGCATGCTGCGGCGGCCCCGTGCCGACGGCGTCATGGTCATGGCGCTGCGCGGCGACGACCCGCTGCAGCGCATGGTCGAGGAGTCCGGCCTGCCCGCGGTGTACGGCGGGCTGCCGCTGCACGGTCGGCCCGACTGGTTCGTCGACGTCGACAACCGCGGCGGCGGCCGGACCGCGGCGGAGCACCTCGTCGGCCTGGGTCGCCGCCGCATCGCGACGATCGCCGGGCCCGTCGACTCCCACGCGGCCGTCGCCCGCCTCGAGGGCGTCACCGACGCGCTGTCCGTCGCGGGGCTCGACACGACGCTCGTCGAGCACGACGACTTCACCCGGGACGGCGGGGCCCGCGCGATGGAGCGCCTGCTGCGCCGCGACCCGACGATCGACGCGGTCGCCGCCGCGTCCGACAACATGGCCGCCGGCGCGCTGCAGGCCCTGCACGCGCACGGCCGCCGGGTCCCCCGGGACGTCGCCGTCGTCGGGTTCGACGACCTGCCGATCGCCCAGCTCGCCCGACCCACGCTCACGACCGTCCAGCAGCCCATCCGGTCGCTCGGCCACGAGATGGCCCGGATCCTCCTGGCCGTCGTCGACGGCGAGAGCCCCAGCTCGGTGCTGCTGCCGACGCGCCTCGTGGTCCGGGAGTCCGCGCCGGCATGAGCGGCCGAGCCCGCGTCACCTGCGGGCGGTCGACGTGGCCCGTCGCCGGGGCGGATGCACGTAGGCGTCCTCGCCGCCCGACCAATGTGGGCGGTCGGCATTCTTCGGTATTAATCGGACATGTGTGCCGAAGCCGGGACAGAGCGATTCGCCGCGCTTTAGTTCACCCGATGGAGGCTCCATCCCGGGGTGACGCGGCGCCGATCGTGTGGTGATATGGCTCGCCGGCATGGACGACGATCGTTCAGACAATGGTGCAGATCCGGCATCCGAATCTCCATGTCGTCGATCACGCGCTCTCCCACGAAACGGGCGCACGGTCGTGTTGACCACGCGTTCCGGGGGGCCGCAAGGGTGCTTTTCCGCTCGACCAGCGGCGCTCGTCGCGATGCGTTCCGGCGGGTCGGGATGTCCGCGGCCGCCACTGCGACTGCCGTCGTCCTGGCGCTGAGCGGCGCTGCACCCGGAGCGGCGTCCGCGACCGTCCCGCCCACGGACGCGCCCGAGCCCTCCGCGTCGTCGTCACCGGAACCGTCCGCCCCGACGCCGCCCCCCGCCGCCGAGCCGGCTCCCGAGGACGCCGAGCACGCGGCGCCGACCGCCACGGCACCGACGACGGGGCCGACGCCACCGGAGCCGACGTCACCGGAGCCGACGTCCCCCGGGCCGAGCGGTCCCGAGGCGACGTCCCCCGGGCCGAACGGTCCCGAGGCCGGCGAGCCCGAGTCGACCGAGCCCGAGGCGCCGGCAGCAGGGGCGAGCTCGCGGCGGGCGACGTCCGCCCTCGCGGCGGCCGCCGACGTCTCCGTCCTCGCGGCGGGTGTCCCGGAGGCCCCCGTGCAGCTCTGGCTCGAGGACTTCGAGGCGAGCGCCACGCCCGCGCAGCTCGGCACCTACGCGTCGAACCGGTACACCGCGGCGGCCTTCTGGCTGAACTACGCGAACTGCAACGGCGTGATCCTGAACTACGCGACGACGTTCCCGGCGACCGGGTTCTGCGGCACCGCGACCGACGTCGTGTCCCGCAACCAGGTGCGTCGCATGGCCGACGTCCTCGGCCAGCAGCGCCTCGGCGTCGTCGGCGGCACGAGCAACACCGCACCGGCCAACGGCTCGACGACGGGTGCCGCCGGGTCCCAGGCGAACCGCGCCGTCGCCGCGCTGACGATGACCGGTGGCACGACGACGGCGAACCAGACGCTCGTCGAGTCCGTGGCCCCGGTCGGCCTGACCGCCACCGCCGACCGCTACTACGCGGCGTCCGTCGACGTCGCCGAGGACTCGTGCTCCGCCCGCCCGGGCGGGCTCAACAACAACTCGCGCCTGGACGTCGCGCTGGTCAGCGGCGGGACGGTGTCGCCCCTCACCGCGGCGCCGATCATCGCCTGCAACGTCACCGGCGGTCGCTACACCTCGCCCGCGCTGACGGGCGGGTTCGGCACCGAGACGTCGGTGCGCGCGGGGCGGTTCTTCACGGACAGGGCCGTCCGTCTCACCGCGGCGCAGGCCGCGCAGGCGCGGATCCGCGTCAGCAACCAGATCTCCGCCTCCGACGGCAACGACCTCGCGATCGACAACCTGCGGATCGTCGACGCGACCCCGAGCCTGGACAAGGCGTTCGCGACCGACGTCGGCACGGCGGGCACGGCCACCACGCTGACGTTCACCGTCACGAACACGGCGGAGCTGGCGGCCAAGAGCGACTGGAACTTCACCGACGCCCTGCCGCAGGGCCTCGTCGTCGCCCCGACCCCGGGGGTCGGCGGCACGTGTGCCAACGTCACCGGCACGGCGTTCGCGGTGCAGGCCGGCGCCGGCGCCACCTCGATCGTCGTCACCGGCGGTGACCTGGCGGCCGGCGCGGTGAGCTGCACGATCACCGTCAACGTGGTGGCGACCACCCCCGGCACGTACGTCAACGGTCCGGCCAACGTCACGACCGTGCTCGACGCCCCCGAGAGCGCGACCTTCGTCGCCGAGGCGCCGGCCCGCCTCACGATCCGGAAGAACGTGACCGGGCGCGCCGTGGCCGGCGACCAGTTCCGCCTCGCCCTGAGCCTCGGTGCGACCGAGGTCGCGTCCGCGACCACCACGGGCGCCACCACCGGGCTCCAGACCGCGCAGGTGGGGCCGGTCAACGTCACGCGCGGGAGCGTCTACACGATCTCCGAGTCCGTGGTCTCCACGGCGACGCTGAGCACCTACACGACGAGCTACCAGTGCCTCCGCGGCACCACGACGATCGCCACCGGCACCTCCGTCTCGGGTCCCATCACCATCCCGGACGAGGCGGGCGCCGAGATCGTCTGCACCTTCACCAACACGCCGCAGGCGGCGACGCTGTACTGCGACGGCACGTACTACTACGCCGTCCGGACGGACGGGTCGGTCGTCCAGGTGAACGCCACCAGCTCCGTGGCGCCGACGCAGCTCGTTGGCGCCGTGACCGGTGCGACGGACGTCAACGCGCTCGGCGTGAGCGCCGGCGGCACGAGCGCCGTCGCCGTCGACCGCACGGGGACGACCGCCGCCAACGCCGGGGGCGTCGTCACGTACACCGTCGCCGGTGGCTCGCTCCAGGGCACCCGCACGGCCCTCACCGCGGCCCAGGGCGCGTTCCTCGACCGCACCGGTGCGGCGCTCGACGGCACGATCATCGCCGGTGCGGTCGACCCCCTGAACGGGCGCTTCGTGGTGGGCAAGTCGGCCGCCGGCTCGGTGCGGCTGTGGGAGTACACGCCGACCTCCCTCACCAACGGCAGCCGGTTCCTCTACCTCGGGCAGGTGGCGACGGGGACCACGGCCGGCGAGAACGGCGACATCTCGTTCGACGCGCAGGGCAACCTGCACATCGTCCAGACCGCGGCCGACTCCAGCAACGTCGGCATGTTCAGCGTCACCCGGGAGTCGCTCCTCGCCGCGTCGGGCGGCACGATCGCGGCCAGCGCCACCGTCCGCCGCGCGCTGAGCGGCACGGACACCGGGGCCGCCCTGACGTCGGTGAACGGCATGGCCTTCTCCCCGACCGGCACCGTGTTCCTCGGCAACGCGACGACGGGCTACCAGTTCGACCCGACGACCTGGGTGCGCGTCCCGGGCAGCCCGCGCGCCACCCTCGGCACGACGGCACCGAGCACCGCCACCGACCTCGCGGGGTGCTCCACGCCGTCGACGATCTCCGTCGAGAAGAACGTCGTCGGCAGGGTGAACGCCGCCGACCAGTTCCGCCTCGCCCTGTCGGGCGGGTCCCCGCTCGTCGAGTCGTCCGCCGCGACCACGAGCGGCTCGACCACGGGCGTGCAGAGCGCACGCGTCGGACCCACGCCCGTGCAGATCAGCACGTCCGTGACCATCTCCGAGACGATGGCCGCCGGCTCGGTGTCGCCGCTGACCGCCTACACCTCCGTCTACGAGTGCTGGGCGGACGGGGTGCGCATCGCCACGGGGACGACCAAGTCCGCCGCGGTCACGATCCCGAACCGCCTGAGCGTCGGTGTCGCGTGCACCTTCACCAACTCACCGGCACCCTTCGCGACGGTGCGGGTGACGAAGGTGGTGGAGGACTGGAGCGGCGGCAACCGCACCCCCGCCGCCGGCTGGACGATGACGACCACGGCCACCGCGAACGCCGGCAGCACCGTCAGCACCCTCCCGGCGCGGAACCCCTCGCAGCAGACCGGGGCGGACGGGTCCGCGACGTGGCAGGTGCTCTTCGGTGCCGCGTCGCACCGCGGACGCGTGACCGTGGCCGAGACGGCGCAGACGGGCTTCCGCTACCAGAGCCTCGCGTGCACGGTGAACGGCGCGGCCGCCGCCACCACGGTCACGACCGCCGGCAACCAGGTGCGGGGCGTCGTCAACGTCGACGTCGCGCCGGGCGGCGTCGTGGACTGCGTCTACACCAACCGGCCGGTCGCCACCCTCACGCTCGTCAAGGACGTCTCCTTCGGTGGCGCGGCGCCGTCGTCGTGGCAGCTCGCCGCCACGCGCAGCGTGCCGACGGCGCTCCCGGGGCCCGGCGGCGCCGGCGGCAGCGCGACCGTCAGCGCGGTGACCGTGTCGGCGGAGACGCCCTACCGGCTGTCGGAGACGGGCGGCCCCGCCACCTACGTGCAGGTGGGCGGCTGGTCGTGCGTCACCGCGTCCGGGACCGGCGTGCCCGTCACCGCGGCGGGGGACGTGACCCTGACGCGCGGGTCCGACGTGACGTGCACGGTCACGAACGCGACGGCCACGCTGACCCTGCTGAAGAACGTGCTCAGCCCCTCGACGGGCTTCCAGCCGTCCACCTGGAACCTGACCGCGACGCCGGCCGCGCTGCCCGGGCTGAGCGCGACGACCGTGCCCGGTGCGGACCTCGCGACCCTCGGCAACCCGGCCAGCACCTTCGACGTCCGGCCCGGGCACACCTACGTGCTGAGCGAGGCGCTCGCGCAGAGCGGGACGCGCCTCGCGTACCAGCAGCTGCGCCTCGAGGTGCGTCAGCCGGGCGGCGGCTGGACCCCGGTGACGTCGCCCACCATCACGGCCCCGGCGCCCGGGCAGAACGCGGTCTACCGCTTCGTCAACGCTCCGGTTCAGCCTCCCGTGCTCCCGCTCACCGGCGGGACGAGCACGGACGCCTTCCTCCTCGGCGGGAGCGCGGCGCTGGTGCTGGCGCTCGCCATCGCGGCGTGGCACCGGCGTCGCCCTCAGCGAGGGGGCGTGACGTGAACCGTTGAGCACCCCAGCCCCGCCCCGCCCTTCCCGACCTTCCACCACCACCACGAGCCTCACCTCTCATCCATGACAGGAGCAACGATGTCCAGGTCCCTCACCCGGCGGTTCACCGCCGCGATCGGCGCCTTCGTCCTGGCCGCCGGCGCGGCGATGGTCACCGTCGCGCCGGCGCAGGCCGTCACCCTGCCCGGCAACATCGACCCCGCCCAGCCCCGCAGCCTCACGGTGCACAAGTTCGCGCTCGGCCCGGGCAACGGCCAGGTCGCCGGCACCGGGCAGGAGCTGCCCTCCACCGCCGGCCTCGGCACGCCGCTGGCCGGGGCGGTCTTCACCGCGACGCAGGTCGCCGGTGTGGACCTCACGACCCCTGAGGGCTGGGCCACCGCCAACAGCCTGAGCCCGCAGGCGGCGTCGACGCGCCTGACCGGCACGCCGTTCACGTCGACACCCTCGGCGGCCGACGGCACGGCGACGTTCCCGACCGGCATGCCGCTCGGCCTGTTCTACGTGCAGGAGACGGTCCTGCCGGCCGACGCGACCAACCCGACGGCGCCGTTCCTCGTCTCCCTGCCGCTGCCGACGGGACCCTCGGGCGCCCCGGCGAACCAGTGGGTCTACGACGTGCACGTGTACCCGAAGAACGCCGTCACCGAGACGACGAAGACGCGCATCCCGGCCCCCGCGGGCTCGGCGGAGGCGCGCAACCCGGACCTCGTCCGCTGGTCGATCGCGTCGAGCATCCCGACGCTCGCCGCCGGTGACTCGATCACCACGTTCACCCTCACCGACACGGTGCCGAGCGCGCTGGTGTTCCCCGCCGCCCCGCCCGTGGGTGTCTCGCCGTCGACCGTGACGGTGACGAACGCCGGAGGCGTGGCGCAGAACTTCGTCTCGGGCGTCGACTACACGATCACCACCACGGACGCGACGGCGACGGCGGACGCGACGTCCACGCTCACGTTCACCCCGGCGGGCCTGAGCCGGCTCACCGGTCTGCAGGGTGGTCTGGTGTCGTTCAACGTGCTGACCCGTGCCGTGTCGATCCCGTCGAACGGCATCATCACCAACACGGCGACGGCCAACATCAACGGCGCCACGGAGACGGTGACGGGCTCCACGCCGATCGGCCAGCTGACGGTGTTCGCGTTCGAGAGCAACAACGGTGGCCCGCGGACGCCGCTGGCCGGCGCGGTCTACCAGGTGTACCTGAACCAGAACGACGCGAACAACCGGCAGAACCCGATCTCGATCAACGGCGTCACCGACTGGACGACCGGTGCCGACGGGTTCGTCGCGATCCCGATCATCACGCCCGGCAACTACTACGTGCGTGAGATCACCCCGCCCTCCGGCTTCAACCTGCCGCAGAGCAACCCGGTCCAGGCCGTGGTCGTCGCTGGTCCGACGTCGACCGTCGCGCCCGTCCAGAACTACGTCGAGTTCAACCACACCCAGGTCTCCGTGGCCAACTTCCTGCTGCCGTACACGGGTGGCGACGGCGGTGTGTGGTTCGCGACCGGCGGCGCTGCGCTGCTGGCGATCGCCCTCGGTGCCGCGTTCGTCCAGGCGCGCCGGCGGCGTGCGGTCTCCGCACCCGCGGCCGCGTAGCCTGACGTGATGACGACGGAGGCGGGGCGTCCTTCGGGACCCCCGCCTTCGTCGTCCCCGGAGGGCTCTGGGACGACGCCCACGCAGCGGGCGAGCCACCGAGCAGGGGGATGGCGGATGCCGTGGACCCCGCTCCTCATCGCCCTCATCGCGGTGCTGGGCGCCGGCCTCCTGCTCTTCCCCACCGTCGTGTCGTGGTTCAGCCAGTACGAGCAGTCGCAGCGCATCGACGACCTCACCGCGGACGTCGCTGACCTCGGCTCCGCCCAGCTGCAGGAGGAGCTCGACCGCGCCCGTGCGTACAACGAGGACCTCGTCGGCGGAGGAGCGAACCTCGTCGCGAACGGGCGCCTGCCGGTGGCGGAGGAACCCGACCAGGCCGCGGAGTACGACACCCTCCTGCGCGCCGACAGGACGGGCCTGATGGCCCGCCTCAAGATCCCGGCGATCGACGTGGACCTGCCCGTCTCCCACGGCACGAGCGGGCCCGTGCTGGAGCACGGCGTCGGGCACCTCGAGGGCACCGCGCTCCCGGTGGGCGGGGAGTCCACCCGCTCCGTCCTGACGGCGCACCGCGGCCTCGCGACCGCGGAGCTGTTCACGCACCTCGACCGGGTGGAGGTGGAGGACACCTTCACCGTCGAGGTCTTCGGGGAGGTCCTGGTGTACCGCGTCATCGACACCCGCGTCGTCGAGCCCACGGACGGCGAGAGCCTCTTCCCGGTCGAGGGGCGGGACCTGCTCACCCTCGTGACCTGCACGCCGCTCGGCGTGAACAGCCACCGCATCCTGGTCACGGGCGAGCGCGTCATCCCCACGCCGCAGGCCGACCTCGACAGCGCCGGTCAGAGCCCGGAGATCCCGACCTTCCCCTGGTGGGCGCTGCACGTCACCGGCGTGCTGGTCGTGGCCGGCGTGTACGTCAGGCTGGCGGGACGACCGCGCGGTCGGGCCGCCGTCACCTCCGACGGGTCGGCGTAGGCACGGGCGGTGCGCAGCCGCCCCAGAGAACCGCCCCAGAGAACACGGCGCGCACGAGCCGGCCGCGGGTCCGCACGGCTGCTCCGCGGTCCGCCTGTCGTGCTCGGCCCGATGTCAGCCGGTGCGCACCCGCCCGGACGCGTCCGCACGGGCGCGGAAGGAGTGCCGGTAGGCCTGCGGGCTCGTGCGACGTCGCCGTGCGAAGTGGTGGCGCAAGGTGTCGGCGCTGCCCATCCCGACGCGCGCCGCCACCTGGTCGACGGGCAGGTCCGACGACTCGAGCAGCTGCTCGGCCAGGAGGAGCCGCTGCTCCAGCAACCAGCGGTGCGGCGTCGCGCCGGTGCACTCGTGGAAGCGGCGGACGAACGTGCGCTCGGACATGAGCGCACGTCCGGCCAGCCTCCGGACCGGGAGCGGCTCGTGCAGGTGCCGGCGCGCCCACT
This sequence comes from Cellulomonas sp. NPDC057328, assembly GCF_042667215.1. Lineage (NCBI taxonomy): Bacteria > Bacillati > Actinomycetota > Actinomycetes > Micrococcales > Cellulomonadaceae > Cellulomonas > Cellulomonas sp. NPDC057328. The sequence continues at coordinate 44,699 of NZ_JBHUZW010000021.1, forward strand.
CCAGGAGGTCACCCATGGCGCTGTCGGCGTCGTCGACGACGGCCGCGGACGGTGGCTCGATGAACTGGGCCTGCCCTCCGTGACGGTGAGCGGGAACGACCATCCGCCGGGCGATCGCGTTCGCCACCGCGGCGCCGTGCTCCTGCCGGACGAGGTGGAGGCACACGTCGATCGCGGCGGCGGTGCCGGCGCTGGTCACCACGCACCCGTCGTCGACGTACAGCACGTCCGGGTCCACCTGGACGGCGGGGTGCCGCGCTGCGAGCACCGGGGCGTAGCGCCAGTGCGTCGCCGCGCGTCGTCCGTCCAGCAGCCCGGCCGCCGCGAGCAGGAAGGCGCCCGAGCAGATCGAGAGCACGCGGGCGCCGCGCTCGACCGCGCGATGCAGAGCCTCGACGACCTCGCGGGGCGCCTCGACCGGGGCGGCGGTCCACGCCGGGACCGCGATCAGGTCCGCCTCCTCGAGCCGGCTCAGCCCGTGCTCCACGTGGACCGCGAAGCCCGACGACGTCGGGACCAGACCCGGCGTCGCCGCGGCGACCGCGAACTCGTAGCCGGGCAGCCCCTGGGAGGTCCGGTCGAGCCCGAAGACCTCCGCGAGCACGCCCAGCTCGAAGGCAGCCACCTCCTGCCCGACCAGGGCGACGACGTTCCTGAGCACCGGAGCATCGTGGCAGAGATTTCCGGACGGTCGGCATTCCTGCCACTGGCTGGCGGTGCCCGGGTCGGCGACGCTCGACGGCATGACGACGACCAGCATGACGACGGCCAGCCCCGACCTGACCTCTGCCGACACCCGCGACGCGATCGCCCACTTCGCCGCCAAGCTCCGCTACGCCACGGACCCCACGGACGTCCACGCCGCCCAGGAGAGCGGCACGGCCGACTTCGTCGTGGTCGACAGCCGCGGGGACGTCGCCTGGGCGCAGGGCCACATCCCCGGTGCGGTCCACCTGCCCACCCGCGAGATCGCGACCCGAGCCGCGGAGCTCCTCGACCCCGCCGTGCCGGTGGTCACCTACTGCTGGGGCCCGGGGTGCGACGGGGCGACGCGCGCCGCGCTGGCGTTGTCGCAGCTGGGCTACCGCGTGCGGGAGATGATCGGCGGGTTCGAGTACTGGGCGCGCGAGGGCCTGCCCGTCCGCACGGCCACCGGCACCAGCGCGCGCGCCACCGACCCGCTGACCGGACCCGTGAGCAGCCCTGCCTGCGACTGCTGAGCAGCGTGACCGCCACCGACGAGCCGTCGGCGGCGGGCCAGGAGCGGGACGAGCGGTGGAGCCGGACGATCGGGGCATTCTCCACTCGCGAGCGTCGTGACCGTGCGCCATGATCCGGGTGCTTCCGGATCACCGGAGGCGTCAGACCCTCCGGCCGGCTCGCCGGACCCCCTCCCCCTGGAGTGCTCATGCTTGCGCTCGTCGCTGCCGCGATCTTCGCCCTCGCCCTGCTCCTCGACCTCGTCGAGGCGAACGTCGGGGACGCCCTGACCCCGCAGACGCTGATGTTCGCCGGTCTGTTCGCCCTCGCGCTGCACCTCGGAGGCGTCGGCGGCTCATCGCCGGTGAACGGCGGCTGGCGAGGGCGTGGGGGGCGGTCCCGCCGGCGCTGAGGGCTCGTGAGACCACCTCCCGTCATCACGCCCGCGTGCACGAGCAGCACGGACAGGTCACCGGCGGGCTGCCCTCCGCCGCGACGCCGGTGACCCCGCGACGGCCCCGGCCCGACGGTGCGCGTCCGGCCCTGT
>NZ_JBHUZW010000022.1:0-45521 GCF_042667215.1 Cellulomonas sp. NPDC057328
GGCGCCGGGCGGTACGGGCCACGCCGTCCGCCGCCGTGGCCGCCGTCGTCGAGGCCTGCAGGCTCGACGGAGCGGTGGTCATGGCAGGGACCTCAGTCGCCGACCTCGGCGCGGCCCTCGGCCCACGCCGTGTTCAGCTCGTCGAAGATCTGCTGCTTCGTCTTCGCGCCCGAGCGGGCCGCGTCGATCGTCGCCTGGCGGAACTTCGGGTCCGTCGTGACGATGCCGGACGCCGTGTCGATGTCCGCGAACAGCGACTCCTTGCCCTCGGGTGCGGGGTTCAGCGTGATGAGCTCGACCTGCTCCATGAAGGTCTGCAGCTCGGCGGGGACCGGGCCGTCCTTGAGCGGGGACAGGCCGACCTGCGACTCCGAGTAGCCGGACTCCTTGTTGAACCAGTCGATCCAGGCGCGCGCCGTGACCTTGTTGTCGGAGTTCACGTTGATGCCGAGGTTGTAGTCGCCGCCCGCGACCGCGTGGAACGTGCCGTCGACCTGCACCGGGACCGGCATGTAGGCGATGTCGTCGGCGCTGGCGCCCGCGTCCTCCGCCGCGGCCTGCATCTGCGGCAGGGCCCAGGAGCCGAGCACCATCGTGGCGACCTGGCCGGTGCCGAGCAGGCGCTTCGACTCCTCCCAGTTCGTCGTCGTCGGGTCGGCCTCGACCAGCTCCTGCGCGACGGCGTCGTAGATCGTGCCGTCGACCACGCCGTAGTCGGTGCCCTCGGCCCACGGCTCGTCCGACCCGGTGATCGTGTTCTTCCAGTCCGGGTCGGCCGTGACGGCGCCCAGCCAGCCGTCCCACTGGGACAGCGGCCAGCCGTCCTTGTAGTTGGTGTAGAGCGGGGCCACCTCCGCGAGGCCGGCGTCCTTGATCGTCTGCAGGCCCGCGAGGAACTCCTCCGGCGTCGTCGGGAACTCCGTGACGCCGGCCTCGTCCCACACGCGCTTGTTGTAGACGACGCCCTGCACGTTGCCGACGACCGGGATGCCGTACGACTGACCCTCGAAGGACTTGTCGTTGACCCAGTTGTACGTCTCGTTCATCTCCTCCTGGCTGCCCAGGGGCTCGAAGAACTGGGAGAACTGGTCGGGGGTCACGGAGCCGGGGATGGCGAGGACGTCGCCGTACTCGTCGGTGTTCATGCGCGTCTTCACCTCGCCCTCGTAGTCGGTGAGGGCCTCGACGGTCACGTCCGTGACGTCGGGGTAGGCGGCCGTGAACTGCTCGACGTACTCGTCGAACGTGCCGTCCTCGACGAGGTCGGTGCGCCAGGTGAGGACCGTGATCTCGCCCGACGGCTCGCCGCTGGTGTTCTCCTCGCCGCCGCCGGACCCGCTGCCCGAGCAGGCGGCGGTCAGGGCGAGCACCGTGAGTGCCGCGGACGCCGCGGCGACGCGCGCACGTCGCTGGTGAAGGAACATCCTTGATCCTCTCGTCGAGGCCGGCACCTCGGTGTGCCGACGACAGGTGCGTGCCGGCCGACCCCGAGGGGGCGTCCGCGCGCCGTGGTAGATTCTTAGGCCGCTGAACAAAGTAAGTCAACGGGCGTGTCGACGCGGACCCGTCGTCGTGTCCATATCGTTAGGGCACGCGCGGCGACCCCCGCCGCGGACGGACGGAGGACGCGTGAACGGTGCGCAGCCGGGGCTCGGTGCCGCCCACGCCAGCAGCCGGGCGGCGATCCTCGACGTCATCCGTGCCGCCGGGACGATCAGCCGGGTCGAGCTCACGCGCGCGACGGGCCTGACCGCCGCCACCGTCTCCACGGTCGTGCGGCGGCTCCTGGACGAGGGGCTCGTCGTCGAGGCCGGGCGCGCCGAGTCCACCGGCGGCAAGCCGCGCATGCTCCTGCGGCTCGACCCGTACGCGCGGTACGCCGTCGGCGTGCACCTCGACCACGCCGGCATCACGTACGTCATCGCCAATCTCGGCGGCGCCGTCGTCGCGCGGTGGCGGCGGCCCGGCGCCGGCGCCGACGACCCGCGCGACGTCGTCGCCCGCATCGCCGCCGAGGTCGCCGCCACCCTCACGCGCACCGGCATCGACCCCGCGCTCGTGCTCGGCGTCGGCGTCGTCTCGCCCGGGCCGATCTCGACGTCGACCGGCATGACGCTCACCCCGCCCGTCATGCAGCACTGGGCGGAGTTCCCGCTCGCCGCCGCCATCGGCGACGCCACGGGCCTGCCCGTGCTGCTCGACAACGACGCGACCGCCGCGGCGGTGGGGGAGTACTGGTCCGGCGGCGTGGCCACCGGCGCCGCGTGCGCCACCCTCTACATGGGCACGGGCATCGGCGCGGGGATCGTCGTCGACGGCACCGTCTACCGCGGCCGCAGCTCGAACGCCGGCGAGATCGGCCACGTCTGCGTCGCGCTCGACGGCCCCGCGTGCTGGTGCGGCAGCCGCGGCTGCGTCGAGGCCTTCGCCGGGCCCGCGGCCGTCGTGGCGCAGGCCGCCGCGGCCGGCGTCGAGCTGCCGGGCCGCGGCGTCTCGGAGGACTTCGCGGCCCTGGCCCGGGCCGCGGCGCGCGGCGACGCCGAGCCGATGCGGCTGCTGCGCGCGTCCGCCGAGTACCTCGGCGTCGCGGCGCAGACCCTCGCGAACGTCCTCGACCTCGACCTCGTCGTGCTCACCGGGCCGTCGTTCGCGCTCGCGGGCTCGCTCTACCTGCCGGCCGTGCAGGAGCGGCTCGCGCGCGGCTTCTTCGCGCGCGGTGCGCACCCGGTGCGCGTGACGATCTCGACGCACGCGTCCGAGGCCGCGGCCGTCGGCGGTGCGGCGCTCGTGCTGCAGAGCGAGCTCGCGCCGCGCCAGGCGGGCATGCGTATGGTCGTCGACGCGCTCACGGACCTGCCGACCGGGGCCTGACGCACCCGCGGCCGGCCCGTGCCCGTCAGGGCAGCAGCCGGTCCAGGCCCGCCTCGGGGATGGGGGCCCACGTCGGCCGGTTGCGGGCCTCGTAGACGACCTCGTAGAGCGTCTTGTCGAGCTCGAGCGCCCGCAGGAGCACCGCGCGCGTCGCCTCGTCGGCGTCGGCCGGCGCCCCGGCCGCGTAGCCGGCGAGGAAGCCGTCGCGCGCGTCGGCCGTCCAGGCGGCGGCCGAGTCGCCCGTGAGCCCGCCGACCGCGGCCGCGTAGTCGAACGAGCGGAGCACGCCGGCGACGTCGCGCAGCGCGAGGTCTGGGCGCGTGCGCTCCGCGAGCGGTGCGAGCGGCTCGCCCTCGAAGTCGATGACGAACCACCGGTCGCGCGAGCGCAGCACCTGGCCCAGGTGCAGGTCGCCGTGCACCCGCTGGCGCGGGGGCGTGGCCGGCAGCGCCGCGACCTGCGCCGCCACCGCCCGGACCGCGTCCGCGCGGTCGGCCACGCGGGGGACGGCCGCGGTGGACCACGCCAGGCGCGTCGTGAGGGCCTGCGACACCGTGGCGGGGCCGGCCGCGTCGTCGGTCGTGCCGAAGGCCCGCGCGAGCGCGCCGTGCATGCCGGCGACGACCTCGCCCAGCTCGTGCGCGAGCCCGCCGAACGCCCGGCCCTCGCGCGCGTGCAGGCACGCGAGCTCGAAGCCGTCCTCGGCGCCCGGCACGAACGCGCTCATCACGCCGGCGTAGCCCACGACGGGCGCCGCACCGGCGGGCGCCCACCGCACCTGCGCCCACGCGAGCGGCTCGGGCACGCCGCCCCAGCCCTGCTCGGTCAGGCGGCGCGGCACGTCGATGTCGGGGTTGTCGCCGGCCGCCACGGTGCGGAGCACCTTGAGGATGCCGACGGGGGCCCCGGTCGCCCGGTCGGGCAGCACGACCGACGTGTTCGACTGCTCGCCCGTGACGACGCGGGCGGCCGTCACGTCGACGTCCGCACCCGGCCCGTCCGCGTGCGCGAGCCACGCCGCGAGGAACGTCGCGTGCCCCGCACCGTCGAGGACCGTCCGGTCGCCGAGCGTGCCGACGACCGACGCGGTGCCGCCGGTCGGGCCCGGCACGAGCACGAGCGGGACCTGCAGCAGCACGTCGACCGAGCCGGCGCGGGCACGCACGAGCAGCACGCGCACGTCGTCGGCGAGGTCGACCGTCGCCACCGGCGTCAGCTCCGCCTCGGCACCCTTGACGGGGTACCAGCGGCGCTCGGGCAGCCAGCCCCGCAGCAGCCCGACGAGCTCGCCGTCGAGGTGGTCGGGGTCCCGGGCGTCGAGGATCACGGTGCGGTCAGCTCCAGCCAGTAGAAGTCGCGCGAGCCGAGGGTGAACGTCACCGTCCCGTCGGCGCGCACGTCGGGGAACGCGGACCCGCCGAACACGTCGCGCAGGTGCCACCCGACGTGGTCCGGCAGCGTGACGGTGGCCGCGCGGGCCGTCGCCGCCATGTTCGCCACCACCAGCATCGTCTCGTCGTCGGTGCGGCGCAGGAACGTCAGGACGGCGTCGTTGTCGCACGGGACGACGTCGAACGTGCCGCTGCCCAGCGCCTTGTGCCGGCGCCGGACCGCGAGCATGCCGTGCACCCAGTGCAGCAGCGACGTCGGCTGGGCGAGCTGCGACTCCACGTTGATGTTGCCGTAGTGGTAGACGAGCGACTGCACGACCGGCAGGTACAGCTTGCCGGGGTCGGCCACCGAGAAGCCGGCGTTGCGGTCGGGCGTCCACTGCATCGGCGTGCGCACCGCGTCGCGGTCCGGCAGCCAGATGTTGTCGCCCATGCCGATCTCGTCGCCGTAGTACAGGCAGGGGCTGCCCGGCAGCGAGAGCAGCAGGGCGTGCGCCAGCTCGATCTCCTTGCGGGAGTTGTCGAGCAGCGGCGCGAGCCGCCGGCGGATGCCGACGTTCGCGCGCATGCGCGAGTCGGGTGCGTACCACCCGTACATCGACGCGCGCTCCTCGGTCGAGACCATCTCGAGCGTCAGCTCGTCGTGGTTGCGCAGGAACGTGCTCCACTGGCCCGCCGACGACGGGATGGGCGGCGTGTCGGCGAGGATGTCGACGATCTGCGTCGCGCGCTGGTCGCGCAGGCCGTAGAAGATGCGCGGCATCACGGGGAAGTGGAAGCACATGTGGCACTCCGGCGCCTCCTCGGTGCCGAAGTAGTGCACGACGTCCTCGGGCCACTGGTTCGCCTCGGCGAGCATGATGCGGCCGGGGAACTCGGTGTCGATCATGCGGCGCAGGTCGGCGAGGAACTGGTGCGTCTCCGGCAGGTTCTCGCAGTTCGTGCCCTCGGCCTCGAACAGGTACGGCACCGCGTCGAGCCGGAACCCGTCGACGCCCATGTGCAGCCAGAACCGCGCGACGTCGAACATCGCGTCGACCACGCGCGGGTTCTCGAAGTTGAGGTCCGGCTGGTGGGAGAAGAACCGGTGCCAGAAGTACTGGCGCCGCACGGGGTCGAACGTCCAGTTCGACGTCTCGGTGTCGACGAAGATGATCCGCGCGTCCTGGTAGCGCGTGTTGTCGTCGCTCCACACGTAGAAGTCGCCGTACGGGCCCTCGGGGTCCGAGCGGGACGCCTGGAACCACGGGTGCTGGTCGCTCGTGTGGTTCATGACGAGGTCGACGACGATGCGCATGCCGCGGCGGTGGCACTCCTGCACGAGCGTGCGGAAGTCCTCGATCGTGCCGTACTGCGGCGCGACGGCCGTGTAGTCCGAGACGTCGTACCCGCCGTCGCGCATGGGCGACGGGTAGAACGGCGGCAGCCACAGGCAGTCGACGCCCAGCCACTGCAGGTAGTCCAGGCGCTGCACGAGGCCCGCGAGGTCGCCGCTGCCCTGCCCCGACGAGTCGGAGAACGTGCGCAGCATGACCTCGTAGAAGACGGCCGTGCGGTACCACTCGGGGTCGTCGTCGCGGCCGTCGCGCACCAGCACCGGCTCCGGCACCGCCGGCTGCCGGCGCGCGGGCAGGCCGCCGAGCGCGATGGCGCCCGTCGTGGGCGGGGGCTCCCGGTGGCGCGCCGTGGTCACACCGCCGGCGTCCGCCGTGGCGTGCGGCAGGCCGGGGTCGGTCGTGCGCCCCGAGAAGTCCCCCGGGACCGTGCCGCCGGGGGTGCGGACGTCGGCGCTCACGCCGTCACGCCCGGGTGCTCGAGGTGGACGACGTGCGCGACGCGGACGGACGGGTCCAGCCGCACGTACGGGTGCGACGTCCACGCGTACGTCTCCTGCGAGAGCACGTCGTGCGCGACGACGGCGCGGTCGGTGGGCAGGCCGAACGCGGCCAGGTCGAGCTCGAGCACGCCATCGCGCGGGTTCGCGGTGTCGAGGTTCACCACCACGACCACGGTGTCGGCGCGGCCCGTGGGGGAGTGCTCGGCGTCGAGGTGCCGCGAGAAGCAGACGAGCGCGTCGTCCGTGGTGGGGTGCACCCGCACGTCCCGCAGCTGCTGCAGCGCGGGGTGCGCGCGGCGGATCTCGTTGAGGCGGCCGATGAGCAGCGCGATGCCGAGGTCGTCCGCGCGCGCCCAGTCGCGCGGCCGGAACTCGTACTTCTCGTTGTCGATCTGCTCCTCGACGCCCGGCCGGGGCACGTTCTCGACCAGCTCGTACCCGGAGTAGACGCCCCACGTGGGCGCGCCCAGCGCCGCGAGCACCGCCCGCACCGCGAAGCCCGTGACGCCGGTGGCCTGCAGGTACGGGGGCAGGATGTCGTGCGTCGTCGGCCAGAAGCTCGGGCGCATCCACGCGCCCTGCTCGCCGCCCACCTCGGCGAGGTACTCCTCGAGCTCGGCCTTCGTGTTGCGCCAGGTGAAGTACGTGTACGACTGGTGGAAGCCGATCTTCGCGAGCGTCAGCATCATCGCGGGGCGCGTGAACGCCTCCGACAGCCAGATGACGTCCGGGTGGTCGCGCCGCACGTCCGCCAGCAGGCGCTCCCAGAACGACAGCGGCTTGGTGTGCGGGTTGTCGACGCGGAACAGCGTCACGCCGTGGTCGATCCACACCTGCACGACGCGACGGATCTCCCGGTAGATCCCCTCCGGGTCGTTGTCGAAGTTCAGCGGGTAGATGTCCTGGTACTTCTTCGGCGGGTTCTCCGCGTACGCGATCGTGCCGTCCGCGCGCGTCGTGAACCACTCCGGGTGCTCGCGCACCCACGGGTGGTCCGGCGACGCCTGCAGCGCCAGGTCGAGCGCGACCTCCATGCCGAGGTCGTGGGCGCGCGCCACGAACGCGTCGAAGTCCTCGAACGTGCCCAGCGACGGCTCGATGGCGTCGTGGCCGCCGTCGGGCGAGCCGATCGCGTACGGCGAGCCCGGGTCGCCCGGCTCCGCCGCCAGCGCGTTGTTGCGCCCCTTGCGGTGCGACGTGCCGATCGGGTGGACCGGCGTCAGGTACACGACGTCGAAGCCCATCGAGGCGATGCGCGGCAGCTCGCGCGCCGCCGTGCGCAGGGTCCCGGACGTCCACTCGCCCGTCGCCTCGTCGTACGTCGCGCCGTGCGAGCGGGGGAACAGCTCGTACCAGGCGCCGGTGAGCGCGAGGCGGCGGTGCACGACCAGCGGGTAGGACCGGGACGACGTCACGAGGTCGCGCAGCGGCGTGCGGGCGAGCGCGTCACGCACGTCGGTCGCGAGGCCGGCGGCGAGCCGGGCGGCCGGCGGGCGGCTCGTGTCCTCGAGCGCCGCGACGGCGTCGAGCAGCGTGCGGGCGTCGCGCTCGGGCATCGCGTCGGCGCCCGTGCGACCGGCGGCGCGGGACAGCACCCGTGCGCCCTCGGTCAGCATGAGCTCGACGTCCACGCCGGCCCCGACCTTGATCGCGGCGTCGTGCGACCACGTGCCGTACGGGTCGGACCAGCCCTCGACGCGGAACGTCCAGTCGCCCTCCGCGTCGGGCACGAGGTGCGTCTCGAACCGGTCGAGACCCGGCGCGACGTCGACCATCCGCGCCCACGAGTGGTCCGTGCCGTCCGGGCGCGTGAGCACCGCGGTCGCGCCGACCGCGTCGTGCCCCTCGCGGAACACCGTCGCGCGCACCGGGACGGGCTCGCCGACGACCGCCTTCGCGGGGAAGCGGCCCTCCTCCGCGACGGGGGAGACGTCGACGACGGGGATCCGGCCGACCGGGAGCGCGGGCGGCAGGGGGGCGGCGGCCGTGGGTGCGGCCGCGGGCGCCGGCGCGGCGGCGGGTGCCGGCGGGGCCGCCGGCGCGGCCGCGGGTGCGGTGGGGGCCGACGGCGCGGCCGCGGGTGCGGTCGGGGCCGCCGGGGGGGCGGCCGCCGGGGTCTCGGGGCTCGACGGGACGGGCGCGGTGGCACGCGGCCGGCCGGGTGTCGTGGCCGGTGACGATCGACGCGGACGCTGGGGAGTCCTCACGCGACGAACCTATCCGCCACCCCCGTCCCCCGGCATCCGCAGCGAGCGCGTCGCCCCCGACCCGGACGCCCGTCCGGTTCGACCGGTCCGAAGGGCTGTGCGAATCGTCCCGAATGCGTAGTCTGCGGCCGTGAGAGCCATCCGCAGGTTCACCGTGCGCACCGTGCTGCCGGCACCGCTCGCCGCCCTGGACACCCTCGCCCGCAACCTGCGCTGGTCGTGGCACCCCGCCACGCGCGCCGTGCTGGCGGACGTCGACCGCGCCCTGTGGGACGAGGTGCAGGGCGACCCCGTCGCCTTCCTCGGTGCGCTGGGCCGCGAGCGGCTGGCGGCGCTCGCGGCCGACGAGCGGTTCGTCGCCCGCGTCCGCGCGGCCGCGGCGGACCTCACGGCGTACCGGCACGAGCCCCGCTGGTACCAGCGGCTGTCCGGGGCGGCGCTGCCCGCGACGGTGGCCTACTTCTCGCCGGAGTTCGGGCTCGCCGCCGCGCTGCCGCAGTACTCCGGCGGGCTCGGGATCCTCGCGGGCGACCACCTCAAGAGCGCGTCCGACCTCGGCGTCCCGCTCGTCGGCGTGGGGCTGCTCTACCGCTCCGGCTACTTCCGGCAGGCCCTCGACCGGGCCGGCTGGCAGACGGAGACGTACCCGGTGCTCGACCCGGACGACCTGCCGCTGACCCTGCTGCGCGAGGAGGACGGCACCCCCGCCGCGGTGCGCCTCGCGCTGCCGGGCGCCCGCACGCTGCACGCGCAGGTGTGGGTGGCGCAGGTCGGGCGCGTGCCGCTCCTGCTGCTGGACTCCGACGTGCCGGCCAACGACGACGCCGGGCGGCGCGTGACCGACCGCCTGTACGGCGGCGGGGGCGAGCACCGCCTGCAGCAGGAGCTGCTGCTGGGGGTCGGGGGCGTGCGCGCGCTGCGCGCGTGGGCGCGCCTGACGGGTGCGTCGGCGCCCGACGTGTTCCACACCAACGAGGGGCACGCGGGCTTCCTCGGCGTCGAGCGGATCCGCGAGCTCGTCGCCGACGGCGCGGACGTGCCGACGGCCCTCGAGCTGGTGCGCGCGACGACCGTCTTCACCACCCACACGCCCGTGCCCGCCGGCATCGACCGGTTCGAGGCGGACGTCGTGGGCCGGTACGTCGACGCGCTCGTCGGCGACGACGACCTGCCGACCGCGACTGTGCTCGCGCTCGGCGCGGAGGACCACGAGGGCGGCGACCCCCTCACGTTCAACATGGCGCTCATGGGCCTGCGGCTCGCGGCCCGCGCCAACGGCGTCTCGCTGCTGCACGGGCGGGTGTCGCGCGAGATGTTCGCGCCGCTGTGGCCCGGGTTCGACGCCGCCGAGGTCCCCATCGGGTCCATCACCAACGGCGTGCACGCGCCGACCTGGGTCGCCCCCGAGCTGACCGAGCTCGCCGCGGGCCGGATGACGCCCCAGGAGCTCGCCACCGGGCGCGGCTGGACGAGCCGGCAGGCGGTGACCGACGAGCAGCTCTGGGACGTGCGCGGACGGCTGCGCGCACGGCTCGTCGCCGACGCGCGCGACCGCGTGCGGGCGTCGTGGCGCCAGCGCGGCGCGACCGACGCCGCGCTCGGCTGGGTCGACGAGGTCCTGTCGCCGGACGTGCTGACCATCGGGTTCGCGCGGCGCGTGCCCACGTACAAGCGGCTGACCCTCATGCTCGCCGACCCCGGGCGGTTCCGGTCGCTGCTGCTGGACCCCGAGCGCCCGGTGCAGGTGGTCGTCGCCGGCAAGGCGCACCCCGACGACGTCCCGGGCAAGAAGCTCATCGCCGAGCTCGTGGCGTTCGCCGACCAGCACGACGTGCGGCACCGCATCGTGTTCCTGCCGGACTACGACATGCGGATGGCGTCGACGCTCTACCCGGGCTGCGACCTGTGGCTGAACAACCCGCTGCGCCCGCTCGAGGCCTGCGGCACCTCCGGCATGAAGGTCGCGCTGAACGGCGGGCTCAACCTGTCCGTCCGCGACGGCTGGTGGGACGAGTGGTACGACGGCGAGAACGGCTGGGTCATCCCCACCGCGGACGGGGTCGACGACCCGGAGGCGCGGGACGCGCTGGAGGCCGCGGCGCTGTACGACGTCCTCGAGCAGCAGGTGGTGCCGCGCTTCTACGACCGCGACGAGGACGGCGTGCCGCGCCGCTGGCTCGGGATGGTGCGGCACACGCTCGCGACGCTCGGGCCGAAGGTGCAGGCCACGCGCATGGTCGCGGACTACGTGGCGCACCTGTACGTGCCGGCCGCCGCCGCGGGGGCCGAGCTCGCCGCCGACGACCGGGCCGGGGCGCAGGAGCTGGCGGCCTGGAAGGCGCGCGTGCGGGAGGCGTGGCCTGCCGTGCACGTGGACCACGTCGACTCCGGCGGGGTGGAGGGGTCCGCGCAGGTCGGGGACCGGCTGCACGTGCAGGCGTGGGTCGGGCTCGGCGAGCTCGCACCCGAGGACGTGGAGGTCCAGGTGCTGCACGGCCCGGTCGGCCCGGACGACGAGCTGACGTCCTTCCGCACCGACGCGCTCGAGGTCACCGAGACGTTCGAGGCCGGGCGGTACGCGTTCGAGGGCGACGTCCCGCTCGAGGCCACGGGCGCGTTCGGCTGGACGGTGCGCGTCGTGCCGCGGCACCCCGGGCTGACGTCGCCGGCGGAGCTCGGGCTGGTGGCGTCAGCGGGCTGACGCGGCGCGGGCGCTCAGAGCACGTCGACGAGCGCACGTCCCGTGACGCGCCCGGTGTACAGGCAGCCGCCGAGGAACGTCCCCTCGAGGGCGCGGTGGCCGTGCACCCCGCCGCCGCCGAAGCCGGCGGCCTCGCCGACCGCCCACAGACCCGGCAGGACCTCGCCGTCGGGCCGCAGCACGCGCCCCTCGAGGTCCGTCGCGAGGCCGCCGAGGGTCTTGCGCGTCAGCACCGACAGGCGCACCGCGTGCAGCGGGCCGTGCGCCGGGTCCAGCAGCCGGTGCGGCGGCGCCACGCGGATCAGCCGGTCGACGACGTACCGGCGCGCCATGGCGGTCGCCACGACCTGCGCGTCCTTGCCGAGCCCGGTCGCGACCTGCGCGTCCCGGGCGGCGATGGTGCGGGTGAGGCGGTCGGCGTCGACCCGGTCCGTGCCGGTGAGGGCGTTCATGCCGGCGGCCAGGCCGGCGGGCGTGTCGGCGGTGACGAACTCGGGCGACCGGGACGCGAACTCCTCGACGGGCCCGACGGCGCCGGGCAGCACCCGCTGGAGCAGCTGCGGCACGCTGCGGCACGTGAGGTCGGGGTTCTGCTCGGACCCGGACAGCGCCAGCTCGGCGCCGAGGATCGTGCGGTCGAGGACGAACCACGAGTGGTCGTCGCCGCGGCCGGTGACGTGCCGCAGGGCGCCGAGGGAGTCGAACCCGGGGAACAGGGGCGGCGGCAGGCGCTCGCCGTCCGCGTCGAGCCACAGCGAACTGGGCCCCGGCAGGATGCGGATGCCGTGCCGCGACCAGACCGGCGTGTGGTTCGCGATGCCCTCCGGGTAGTGCCACATCCGCCCGGCGTGCGCGACGTGGGCGCCGGCGTCCCGCGCGGCCGCGATGCCCGACCCGTCGACGTGGTCGGGCACGCCGGACAGCATGCGGGCGGGCAGCGGGCCCGCGTCCGCGGGCCACGCCGCGCGCACGAGGTCGTGGTCGCCGCCGATGCCGCCCGTCGCCACGACGACCGCCGGTGCGGCCACCTCGAACGTGCCGACGCCCGTGCGGCCGGACGGCGCGCCGCGCGGCGCCGGGTCGGGGGCGAGGACGTCGCCGCGGACGCCCGTCACGCGCCCGTCCGTCACGACGAGGCCGGTGACGCGGTGCCGGAACCGGACCTCGACGCGGCCCGCGCGGCGGCCGTCGAGCAGCGCGCGCACGAACGGCTCGAGCACGCCCGGACCCGTGCCCCACGTCACGTGGAACCGGGGCACCGAGTTGCCGTGCCCGTCCGCGAGGTAGCCGCCGCGCTCGGCCCACTGCACGAGCGGGAACCAGCGGACACCGAGGCGGTGCAGCCACGCGCGCATGCCTCCCGAGGCGAAGTCGACGTACCCCTCGGCCCACGCGCGGCCCCACCGGTCGGAGCCGTCGGCGGCGAACCCGGCGGAGCCCAGCCAGTCGGCGAGCGCCAGCTCGGCCGAGTCCCGCACGCCCAGCCGGCGCTGCTCGGGGGAGTCGACGAGGAAGAGCCCGCCGAACGACCACCACGCCTGCCCGCCGAGGCTCGCGGGCGGCTCGGCGTCCAGCAGCAGCACCCGCCGGCCCGCGGCCAGCAGCTCGGCGGTGGTGACCAGGCCCGCGAGCCCGGCGCCGACGACCACGACGTCGTGGTGGTTCATGGGCCGCACTGTAGGTGAGGACGGCAGGCGGGCGGGGACGTCAGGTCAGGACGGCGGCGCGGCGTCCTCGGCGAGCACGTACACCCGCATGCTCAGCGGCTCGAGCGTCGTCACCTGCCCGGCCGGCGCGTGCGGCACGGCGCCGTCGGTGCCCGCCCCGCCCTCGGCGGGGTGCTCGCGGACGGAGTCCCACGCGAGGCACCACGGGCGGTCGGGGTCGCCGGCGAGCGTGACGTCGACCGGGTCGAGCGCGCCGTTCACGACGAGCAGCACGCGGTCGTCGTCGGGGGCGACGCGGACCATCTGGAACGTGCGGATGGCGGCGTCGTGCCAGCGCGCGTGGTCGAACTCGGCGCCGTCCGCCCCGTACCAGGCGAGGTCGGGCGGGCCGCCCGGGCGCACGGGCGTGCCGGAGTAGAACCGGTCGCTGCGCAGCGCGGGGTGCTCGCGGCGCAGCGCGATCAGGTGCCGCGCGGTCGCGAGCTGGTCCGCGCGCCAGTCCGTGAGGTCCCAGCGCACCCACGAGATCTCGCTGTCCTGGCAGTACGCGTTGTTGTTGCCCTGCTGCGTGCGGCCCATCTCGTCGCCGGCCGTGATCATCGGCGTGCCGGCCGACAGCACGAGCGTCGCGAAGAGGTTGCGGATCGAGCGGCGGCGCAGCGGCGCGACGTCGGCGGCCGGGGAGTCGGCCGTCACCGGGCCCTCCACGCCGTGGTTCCACGACCGGTTGTCGTCCGAGCCGTCCCGGTTCTGCTCGCCGTTGGCCATGTTGTGCTTGTGGTTGTAGGCCACGAGGTCGGCCATCGTGAAGCCGTCGTGCGCCGTCACGTAGTTGACCGACGCGCCCGGGCCGCGCAGCAGCGGCGGCGTGCCGTGGCCGAACAGGTCGACGGAGCCCGACAGGCGCGTCGCGAGGTCGCGGACGCGGTGGCCCGGCAGGCCGTGCGCGGCGCGTCCCGGGTCGGCCAGCCAGAACGAGCGCACCGCGTTGCGGAACCGGTCGTTCCACTCCGCGAACGGCGGCGGGAACTGCCCGGTGCGCCAGCCGCCGAGGCCCACGTCCCACGGCTCGGCGACGAGCTTGAGGCCGGCGAGCACCGGGTCGGTCGCGGCGGCGACGAGCGCCGCGTGGTCCGCCCGGTAGCCGTCGTGGCTGCGTCCCAGCGTCACGGCGAGGTCGAAGCGGAACCCGTCGACGCCCACGACCTGCGCCCAGTACCGCAGCGAGTCGAGCATCGTGGTGACGACGCCGGCCCGCGAGAAGTCGAGCGAGTTGCCGGTGCCGGTGACGTCGTCGAGCGCCGCGGGGACCCCGCCGAGGTGGCGGTAGTAGTACGCGTTGTCGAGCCCGCGCCACGCGACGTGCTGGCCGGGCAGGCCGCCCTCGCAGGTGTGGTTGTAGACGACGTCGAGGAGCACCTCGAGGCCTGCCTCGTGCAGCGCGTGCACCGCGCCGCGGACCTCGTCGAGGACCGCCGCCGGCCCGGCGGCGCGTGCCGCAGGGCTCGCGTACGCCGCGTGCGGCGCGAAGAAGCCGAGCGTGCTGTAGCCCCAGTAGTTCGTCAGGCCCTTCTCGACGAGGTGCGGCTCGGACGTGGACGCGTGCACCGGCAGCAGTTCGAGCGCCGTCACGCCGAGGCCCAGCAGGTGGTCGAGCACCGCGGGGTGCGCGAGCGCCGCGTACGTGCCGCGCAGCTCGGGCGGCACGGCCGGGTGCAGGTGGGTGAGCCCCTTGACGTGGGCCTCGTAGACGACGGTGCGGTCCCACGGCGTCCACGGGCGGTTCGCCGCCGGGTCCGGGCCCGGCAGGTCCCGCGTGTCGACGACGACGCCGTGCGGCACGTGCGCCGCGGAGTCGCGCGGGTCCGGCGGCCCGTACGGGTCGCCGGCGAGGTCGTCGCCGACGACGTGCCCGTACGTGGGCGGCCCGTAGGTCATCTCCCCGACGAGCCCGCGGGCGTACGGGTCGACGAGCAGCTTGGCCGGGTTGTACCGCAGGCCGTGCGCGGGCTCCCAGGGGCCGTGCGCACGCAGCCCGTACCGCTGCCCGGGCCGCACGCCGGGCACGGACGCCGTCCACACGCCGAGGCGCGGCCCCTCCAGCGGGACGCGGCGCTCGGTCGGCGCGTCCGCGGGGCCGTCGAGCAGGCACAGCTCCACGGCCGTCGCGTGCGGGGCCAGCACGGCCACGTCGACGCCGGCGTCCGTGGCGTGGACGCCCAGCCGGTACGGCCGCGTCGCGGCGCCGGGGGTCGGGGGAGCGCTCACACGTCCATGGTGCCAGGACGTGCGTCCGGGTGGCCGCCCGGACGGGCACGGCCGGTGCCGCTGCCCACGGAGCGGTCACCGCGTCCCGGCGCGCGGGTCGGCGGTAACGTTCGGCGCGTGAGGATCGTCGTCTGCGTGAAGTTCGTCCCGGACATCCAGTCGGACCGGCAGCTCGGTCCCGACGGCCGCGTCGTGCGGGACGGGGGCGACGGCACCCTCAACGAGCTCGACGAGAACGCCGTCGAGGCCGCCCTGACGCTCGTCGAGGAGCACGGCGGCGAGGTGGTCGTGCTCACGGTCGGCCCCGACGACGCCGTCGACGCCGTGCGCAAGGGCCTGCAGATGGGCGCCGACGCGGCCGTGCACGTGCGCGACGACGCGGCCGCCGGCTCGGACGCCCTCGGCACCGCCGCGGTCCTCGCCGCGGCCGTGCGGCACCTGTCCGCCACGTCGCCCGTCGACCTCGTGGTCACCGGTATGGCGGGCCTCGACGGGCTGACGTCGCTGCTGCCGACCGCGCTCGCGGAGCACCTCGACCTGCCCGCGCTGCCGCTCGCGGCCGAGCTCGCCGTCGACCCCGGCGCGGGCACCGTCACCGTGACGCGCAACCTCGACCACGCGTCGGAGACGCTCACCGCCGCCCTGCCGGCGCTCGTGTCCGTCACGGACCAGATCAACGAGCCGCGGTACCCGAACTTCAAGGGCATCATGGCCGCCCGCAAGAAGCCGGTGGAGACGCTCGCGCTCGCCGACCTGGGCGTGGACCCCGCGACCGTCGGCCTCGCCGGCGCCCGCACGCAGGTGCTCGAGGCGGCGCCGCGCCCGCCGCGCGAGGACCGGGTGCTCGTCAACGACACCGGCGACGCGGGCGCGCGGCTCGCCGCCTGGCTCGTCGACCGTCGGCTCGTCTGAGCCCGCGCGGCCGCCCCGCACGACCGTCACCCCGCGACCGAACCCCGAGGACACCGACGTGACCGCCACCCCCGTGCTCGTCCTGCTCGACCACGCCGCCGACGGCACGCTGCGCCCGCCGGTGCGCGAGCTGCTGACGCTCGCGCGCACGCTCGCCGACGGCGCCCCCGTCGAGGGCGTCTGGGCCGGCACGCTGGACACGGCGGCCGCCCTGCCCGTGCTCGGCGCGCAGGGCGTCACGACCGTGCACCGGCTCGTCACCGACGCGGACCTGCACCTGTCGGCCGTCGTCGCCGACGGGGTCGTGCAGGTGCTCGGCGCGACCGGGGCGACCCTGCTGCTGGCCGTGTCGTCGTTCGAGAACAAGGAGACGCTCGCGCGCGTCGCGGTCCGCACGGGCGCGGGCGTCGTCACGGACGCCGACGGCGTGACGGTCGAGGACGGCCGCGTCGTGACCCACAAGACCGTGCTCGCGGGCACCTGGACGACGCGCTGCGCCGTCACCGCCCCCGTGGCGCTGGTGACCGTCAAGGCGAACTCGGTCGCGGCGGAGGACGTCGCGACGCCGACGCAGCCGGCGCTCGCCGAGCACGCCGTGGACGTCTCCGAGGCGTCGCGCCGCGTGCGGCTGGTCGAGCGCACCGAGCGCGCGGACTCCGGGCGGCCCGACCTGGGCTCGGCGCACGTCGTCGTCGTGGGCGGCCGCGGCACCGAGGGTGACTTCGGCCCCGTCGAGGAGCTCGCCGACGTGCTCGGCGGCGCGGTCGGCGCGACGCGCGTCGCCACGGACGAGGGCTGGATCGGCCACGACGCCCAGATCGGCCAGACCGGCGTCACCATCTCGCCGCGCCTGTACATCGGCGCGGGCGTCTCGGGCGCCGTCCACCACCGCGGCGGCATGCAGGCGTCCGGCACCGTCGTCGCGGTCAACTCCGACCCGGACGCGCCGATCTTCGAGATCGCCGACTTCGGCGTCGTCGGGGACCTGTTCACCGTCCTGCCGCAGGCCGCCGCGGAGCTGCGCCGGCTGCAGGGCTGACGCCGCCGGCGCCGGCCCAGGTCAGGTCAGGTCAGGTCGCGCAGCCAGCGCAGCGTGGCCGCCGCCTGCGCGGCCTGGAACCGGCGCAGGTTCGGGATCCCCGGGGGCGCCGGCTGGCCCGACGCCCACGCGAAGTAGCCCGCCAGGCCGGTGAGGCCCGCCCGCAGGTCGGACGGCGTCACGCCGTCGGACACGGGCCGCTCCGCGAAGATCCGTGCCGGGTCGCCGCCGCCCTGCAGCGCGACGCTCGGCAGCATGAACGCCAGGTCGAGCCACGGCGCGCCGACCGACGCGTGGGGCCAGTCGATGAGCCACACGCGGCCGTGCCCGTCCTCGACCATGACGTTGTCCGCGCGCAGGTCGCCGTGCACGAGGCTGTCGCCCGCGCACACGCGCAGCGCGTCCTGCTCGAACCGCACGAGGTCGTCGAGGTGGTCGAGCGCCCAGCGGCCCGGCTCGCCCACGCCCGCGACGATCTCGCCGCGGTGCTGCGGCGCGACGCGGTGCAGCGACCGCCAGCCGGTGAAGTCGTGCGCGAGCTGGTCGTCGGTGCGCGGCAGGTCGTGACCCGGCAGCGGCTCGGCGTCCGCGAGCGCGTCGACGGCGGCGAGGACGAGCTGCAGGTCGTCGGTGCGCCACGGGAGCTCGGGCTGGCGGCCCTGCACGGCGTCGAAGCCGAGGATCACCCACTCGCCGTCGTCGTCCCACCAGCGCAGGCGGGGCGCGGGGACCTCCGGCGGGAGCGCGCGGGCGGCGCGGATCTCGGCGCGGGCGAGGTCGGGCGACTCGGGATTCTGGTCGGGGGAGACCGCCTTGACGAACACCGCGCGGCCGTCGGTGAGCTCGAGCACGGCCACGAAACCGGGGGAGAACCCGCTGGTCGGCGTCGACTCCGCGGTGACGCGAGCGCCCGCGAGCGTCTGGATGCGCTCCCGCACGTGGCGGGGGAGGTCGCGCCAGTCGAGCCGCTGGCCGCCGAAGGCGAGCGGAAGCGCGATGACGTCGTCGGCACTCACGCGCACATCCTGCCAGCAACAGCCCGCGCGGCACGGGTGAACGTCCGTCCTGACCGCCTCGCGCGCAGGTCCTTCGCAGGACGTCCCCACGCCGGGTCGGCACGCCCGGCCCCGCGCACCCGTGCGGGGCAGGTGCCCGCGCGGGCGGACCCCCGCGGGAGCGTTCGTAGACTGACCGGGTGAGCGTTCCCCGCCCGCGCGCGGCCTACCTGGACCACGCGTCCACCACACCGATGCTGCCCGCCGCCGTCGAGGCGCTCACGGCCGCGCTCGCGCACGTCGGGAACCCGTCCTCGCTGCACACCGCGGGCCGCGCCGCCCGCCGGACCGTCGAGGAGGCGCGCGAGCGCCTCGCGGCGTCGCTGGGCGCGCGGCCGAGCGAGGTCGTGTGGACCGCGGGCGGCACGGAGGCCGACAACCTCGCGGTCAAGGGCCTGTTCTGGGCGCGGCGCACCGCGGACCCCGCGCGCCGGCGCCTGCTCGTCTCGGCGGTCGAGCACCACGCCGTCCTCGACCCGGCGTTCTGGATGGCGGAGCACGCGGGCGCCGAGCTCGTCCTGCTCCCCGTGGACGCCGACGGGGTCGTCGAGGTGGAGGCGCTGCGCGAGGAGCTGGAGCGCCACCCGGACGCCGCGGCGCTCGTGTCGGTGATGTGGGCGAACAACGAGGTCGGGGCGGTGCAGCCGGTCGAGGAGGTCGTCGCGCTCGCGCACCGGCACGGCGTGCCCGTGCACGTCGACGCGGTGCAGGCCGTGGGCCAGGTGCCGGTGGACCTGGCGGCGTCGGGCGTCGACGCGCTCACGGTGAGCGGGCACAAGGTCGGCGGGCCGGGCTCGGCCGGCGCCCTGCTCGTGCGCCGGGGGCTCGACCTCACGCCGGTGCTGCACGGCGGCGGGCAGGAGCGGGGGGTGCGGTCGGGCACGCTCGACGCGCCGCTGCTGGCGTCGTTCGCGGTGGCCGTCGAGGCGGCGGTCGCCGACCGCGCGGAGCACGCGGCTCGCGTCGGGGCGCTGCGCGACGACCTGGTGCGGCGCGTGCTCGACGCCGTGCCGGGCGCCGTCCTGCGGGGCCCCGCCGACGCCGGGCGCCGCGTGCCCGCGGACGCGACCCGCCGCCTGCCGGCCAACGCGCACCTGACGTTCGCGGGCTGCGAGGGCGACTCCCTGCTGTACCTGCTCGACGCGGCGGGCGTCGAGGCGTCGACCGGGTCGGCGTGCCAGGCGGGTGTGCCCCGCCCCTCGCACGTGCTGCTCGCGATGGGCGTCGGCGAGGACGACGCGCGCGGCGCGCTGCGGTTCAGCCTCGGGCGCACGTCGACGGCCGCCGACGTCGACGCGGTGCTCGACGTGCTGCCCGGCGCGGTCGAGCGCGCCCGCGCGGCCGGTCTGACGTCGGTGGGCGTCTGATGCGGGTGCTGGCCGCCCTGTCCGGGGGCGTCGACTCCGCCGTCGCCGCCGCGCGGGCCGTGGACGCCGGGCACGACGTCGTCGGCGTGCACATGGCGCTGTCCCGCACGCCCGCGCAGGAGCGCACCGGGTCGCGCGGGTGCTGCTCGATCGAGGACGCCGGCGACGCGCGCCGGGCCGCCGACGTGCTCGGCATCCCGTACTACGTGTGGGACATGTCGGAGCGGTTCGAGCGGACGGTCGTCGCGGACTTCCTCGCCGAGTACGCCGCCGGCCGCACGCCCAACCCGTGCGTGCGCTGCAACGAGCACGTGAAGTTCGCGGCGCTCCTCGACAAGGCGCTCGCGCTCGGCTTCGACGCCGTGTGCACGGGCCACTACGCGCGCGTCGTGACGCACGACGACGGCCGTCGCGAGCTGCACCGCGCGGCGGACGCCGCGAAGGACCAGTCGTACGTGCTCGCCGTCATGGGGCCGGAGCGGCTCGCGCGGTCGCTGTTCCCGCTGGGCGACGCGCCGTCGAAGGCGCACGTGCGCGCCGAGGCCGCAGCCCGCGGGCTGTCCGTGTCGGCCAAGCCGGACTCCTACGACATCTGCTTCGTGGCCGACGGCGACACGCAGGGGTTCCTGCGCGACCGGCTCGGGTCGCAGCCGGGGGAGGTCGTCGACGAGACCGGCGCGGTGGTCGGCTCGCACGACGGCGCGTACGCGTACACGGTGGGGCAGCGGCGCGGGCTCGCGCTCGGGCGGCCGGCGCCGGACGGGCGGCCCCGGTACGTGCTGAGCGTCGAGCCGGTGCAGCGGCGGGTCGTCGTGGGGCCGGCCGAGCGGCTCGAGGTCGCGCGGGTGACGGCCGACGAGGCGGTCTGGTACGGCCCCGTGCCGGTGCCGGGGACCGCGTGCACGGTGCAGGTGCGGGCGCACGGCGCGCCGGTGGCGGCGCGCGTGCGCGCGGCGGACGACGGGACGGTGACGGTGGACGTGGGTGCCGGCGCGGGCGGCGGCGTGGGTGGCGAGGGTGACGCCGGCGGGGACGGGCGCGGGCTGCGCGGCGTCGCCGCCGGCCAGTCGCTGGTCCTCTACGACGGCACGCGCGTCGTCGGGCAGGGCACCGTGCGCGCCACCGTGTCGCCCGCCGGGCTCGCCGACGCGCGGGCGCACGCATGACCGGCGTCACGGGCGCCGGGCCCTGGCCGGGCACGGCCGCGCTCGAGGCGGCGACGACCGTGGTCGGGGACCTCGTCGACACCCCGTCGGAGGTCACCGGGCTGCCCTTCGCGCCCGTCCTGCCGGCGCGCGGGCCGTGGGGCGACCGGACCGGTGCGGCCCTCGCGCTGCTCGAGGAGCTGCCGGCCGAGCTCGGGCCGCACGGCTGGAAGCTCGCCGACCGGCCCGGCGGCGACCTGACCCGCGCCCGCGCCCTCGCGCGGGAGGACCTGGAGGCGCTCGCGGTCGCCGCGCACGGGTACGCCGGCCCGCTCGTGCTGCCGCTGCTCGGCCCGCACACGCTCGCCGCGGAGGTGTACCTCGCCCGCGGCGACCGCGTCGTGTCCGACCCCGGGGCGCTGCGGGAGGTCGTGGCGTCCCTCGCCGCCGGCCTCGCGGGGCGGGTCGCCGACGTGCGTCGCGTCGTGCCCGGCGCCGCCGTGCGCGTGCTGCTGCACGAGCCGATGCTGGCGGCCGTGCTCGCCGGCGTCGTGCCGACCTTCTCCGGCCGCGACCGGCTGCGCCGCGTGCCCGGGCCCGTGGCGGCCGAGGGCCTCGGCGCGGTCGCGGACGCGGCGCGCGCGGCGGGCGCCGAGGCCGTCGTCGTGCACGGCGGCACGGCGTGGGCCGCGCTGCCCGCGGTGCGTGCGTCGTCCGCCGACGGCGCCGCGCTCGCGGTCGCGGGCATCGGCGAGCGGGGCTGGGAGGAGGTGGCGCAGCTCGTCGAGGACGGGCGTGCCTTCTGGCCAGAGCCGCCGCCGCAGGCCACGTCGCAGTGCGCCGGCCCGGACGTCGTCGGGCAGGCGGACGCGGTCACGCGGCCCTGGCGCACGGTCGGGCTGCCGGTCGCCGGCCTGCGCGACCTCGTGCTCGTCGCGGGCGCCCCGGACCCGGCGGCGGCGCCGGACGACGCGCGCGGCGCGCTCGCCGGCCTCGTGCGGGCCGCGGGCGTCGTGGCGGAGCGGGGCGACGCGTGAGCGCGCCGGCCGGGACGCCGCGCCGCCGCGGCCCGAGCCGCCGGCGCGCGCTCGCGCTGCTGGTCGCGTCGGGGCTCGCCCTCGTGGGCGTCGTCACGCTCGGCGTCGTCTACGCGGGGATCGGCGTGCGGACGCTGCGCGCGTCGGTCACGGCCGACCAGCCGTGCCTCGTCGCGTACGACCAGGACGTCGCCGGGGCGCGCGTGCGCTACACCGTGCTGCCGGCGGAGGGCGTCTGCACGTGGGACGTCGACGGACGCAGCACGGACGTCGTGATCGCGTCGGCGCCCACGCCGCTCGTCGCGGGTGCCTGGGTGCTCGCCGTGGGCGGGGTGGCGGGCGTCGGCGTCGTCCTCGTCCCGCGTCCCGTCCGCGCTCGCCCGAACGGATGACGGCCCCCGGCGGTGCGGGCGCGCCGCCGCAGGTCATCGCCGTGCCGGCGCGATCCTCGCGGTGGGCGGGCCGCCGGCGCGCGGCGGCGAGCAGGTAGGCTTCCGCGTCGGTCCGGCCGGACGCACGTCCTCGGCGGCCGGCGGGCACGAGGTCGGTCGATCCCTGGGGGAGCCAGCTGTGGCACGTCGTGTGGCGGGGACCCCTCCGGTGCTGCCCGGCTACACCTACGTGCGCCCGCTCGGCGTCGGCGGCTTCGCCGACGTCTTCTGCTACGAGCAGGACATGCCCCGCCGCGTCGTCGCGGTGAAGGTGCTCGCGGAGGGTCTGCACGACCCCGTCGCGCAGCGCGCGTTCGAGGCCGAGGCCGACGTGCTCGCGCGCCTGTCCGTGCACCCCGCGGTGGTGACCGTGCACCAGGCCAGCGTCTCCGCCGACGGCCGGCCGTACATCGTCATGGAGTACTGCCTCGACACCTACGGCGCGCGCGCCCGCCGCGGCCCGCTGCCCGTGCCGGAGGTGCTCGACGTCGGCGTGCGGCTCGCGTCCGCGCTCGAGACCGCGCACCGCTCGGGCGTCCTGCACCGCGACATCAAGCCGTCGAACGTGCTGCGCACGTCGCTCGGCACGCCCGCGCTCGCGGACTTCGGCATCGCCGCGGCCGTCTCCGGCTCCACCGGTGTGCCCGCGATCGCCATGTCGGTGCCGTGGAGCGCGCCCGAGGTGCTCGAGGAGCGGGTGGCCGGCTCCGTCGCCGCCGAGGTGTGGAGCCTCGGCGCGACGCTGTGGACGCTGCTGACCGGGCGCGCGCCCTTCGAGGTGGGGGAGCGGGCGCGCGACGGCCGCGAGGAGATGGCCGGCCGCATCGTCCGCGCGAAGCTGCGCCCGCTGGGCCGCGCGGACGTGCCCGAGCGCGTCGAGCAGATCCTCGCCCGCGCGATGTCCAAGGACCCGGCGCACCGGCACCCGTCGATGCTCGCCCTGGCGGAGGAGCTGCGCTGGGCGCAGTACGACCTCGGCCAGCCGCCGACCGCGCTCGAGGTGCCGTCGGCCGAGTGGGCCGCCGGCGCGAGCCCCGTCGAGGTCGAGGACCGCGGCGCGCGCGGTCCCGTCGTCTCGCGCGTGCGGGCGCAGAGCCGGGCCGAGGCGCGGGCGCAGCGCGCGTCCGCCGAGGCGGCGGTCGACCGCGACGGGCTGGTCGTGCACGGGCCCGCGCGCCGCGCGGCCTGGCAGGCGGGCGTCGTCGGCGCCGTCGTCGGGGCCGCGGCCGTCGCCGTCGTCGTCGTCCTGCTGGCCCTCACCGGGGTGCTCGGGTGAACCGTCCCGTCGCCGCACCGGCCGCGCCCGGTGCCCGCCGCCTGCCCGCGCGCCTGCGGGCCGTGGCCGTGGTCGCCGCCGCCGCGGTCGGCGTCACCGGTGCCGTGCTCGCGCAGGGGTACGACGCCCAGCGCACGCCGCCCGTCGAGACGGCGGTGTGGGTGACGCGCGACGCCGGCCAGTACGCCCGCTTCGACACCGAGCTCGGCGAGATCGACACCGTGCGGTCCGTGGACGACCCGACCACCGTGCTGCAGCACGGTGCGCGCGCCGCCGTCGTCGCGCAGGGCATGCAGCAGCTGTGGACCGTCGACCCCGCCGTGCCCGCCGACCTGCGGCAGGACGGCGCCGACGGCGAGGGCGGCGGCGAGGCGCTCGCGACGCCGGGCGGCACGCAGCAGGTCGCCGCGTCCGGCGGGTGGGTCGTGTTCCTCGACGACACCGGCACGGCCTCGGTCCGGCGCCTCGACGCCGAGCCGACGACGCCCGCGACGCCCCTCGACCCCGAGGGCGTGCAGTCCGCGTCCGCGACGCCCGAGGCGGAGGACGACGAGCCCGAGGAGCCGTGGGCGGCGGACGCCGCGACCGTGGACGACCGGGGGCGCGTCGCCCTCTACGGCGCGTCCGACCGGACGCTGCGCGTGCTCGACGCGGCCACCGGCGAGCTGCTCGAGGGCCCCGTGGACGTCGTCGACGGCCCCGACGAGGTCGTCGACGTGCGCCTGACGCTGGTCGGCGGTGCCTGGGTGGTGCTCGACGCGTCCGACGGCCGGCTGTGGACCGGCGCGCGCGACGAGCCGGTCACGACCGGCGCCGGCGCGGGCGCCGTCGTGCAGGAGCCGACCGGCACGGGCACGTCGGTGCTCGTCGCGGACCGCGAGGGGCTCGTCGAGGTGCCGCTGCGCGAGGGGCAGCCGCGCCGCACGCAGGAGGCCGACGGCACGCCCGCGGCACCCGTGCGCCTGGCCGACGGCACGCGCGTCGCCGCGTGGCTGACCGGCACCGCCGGGACGCTGTGGACGTCCGGCGCCGACCCCGTGGCGCTCGAGGTCGACGCGGAGGCGCTCGAGGCGCTGCCCGACCTGCACCCGGTGGTCCGCTCGAACGGCGGCCGCGCGGTGCTCGAGGAGACCGGCTCCGGCGCGCTGTGGACCGTGCCCGACGGCCGCGCCGTGCCCCTCTCGCAGTGGACCGCCACGCAGGAGGACGACCGCACGACCGGCACGGCCGCCGTCGAGGAGGTCACGCAGCAGATGCCGCCGGTGGCCGCGCCCGACACGTTCGGCGTCCGGCCCGGCGCCGACGTCCGCCTGCCGGTCCTGCTCAACGACCACGACCCGAACACCGGCGACGTCCTCACGGTCGACGCCGAGTCCCTGAGCCCGACGTCCGACCCCGCGTTCGCGTCGCTGCGCCTCGCGCACGACGACCAGGTCGTCGTCGCGTCCGTCACGGCGCTCGAGGGCTCGGCGACCTTCACGTACGCCGTCACGGACGGCACCGACCGGTCCGAGCCCGTCACCGTGACGCTCACCGTGGTGCCGGACGACGCGCAGAGCCCGCCCGCCTGGTGCGACGTCGAGGGCTGCACCCAGACGTGGCCGACCGTCGTGCTCGCGCCCGGCGGCACCGCGCGCGTCGGGGTGCTGGACGCGTGGGTCGACCCCGAGGGCGACCCGTTCGTGCTGCAGTCGGTCGAGGTGGGCGACCCGACGGCGCCCCTGCAGGTCGCCGCCGGCCCGGACGGGTCGCTCACGGTCCGGCACACCGACGCGAACGCGCCCGCGACGTCGACCGCCCTGACCGTCGTCGTCGCGGACGCCCGCGGCGGCACCACCGAGCGGACGATGGACGTCGCGGTCCAGTCCGCGCCGGACCTCGCGGTCGACGGGACCGTCCTCGTCGTGAGCGAGGGCCGCACCAAGACGATCGACCTCGCGCCGCAGGTCACCGCCGGCTCGGGCCGCTACCGGCTGCGCGACGTCGTGCCGGTCGGCGTGGACGGCGGGGCGGGGATCACGGTCGCCGCGACGGGCGCCGGCATGCGCGTGCAGGTCACCGCGAACACCGCGGGCGAGCACCCGGTGACGTTCACCGTGCACGACGACGTCACCGGCGTGGAGCGGGCCGCGCTGCTGCGCGTGCGCGTGCCCGCGGACGACCGCGCCGTCGTGCTGCCGCCGACCACGGCGTACGTGTGGGCGCACGAGGACACGACGGTCGACGTCGTCTCGGCCGTGCAGGGTGCCGCGCGGCACGTGCTCATGGTGTCGTTCGCGACGTCCGACTCGCCGGGGCTCGGCGTCGACGTCATCGACGCCACCGCGCTGCGCCTGCGCGCGACCAGCGCCGACGCGGCCCCCGGGCTGCTCGGCACCGTCACCGTCACGGTGACCGACGGCGCCGACGTGCGGACGCAGGGGCGCGTGTCGGTGTTCCTCGTCGGGGCGGTCACCGGGCAGGGTGTCGTCGCGCAGCCGGACGTCGCGACCGTGCGCGCCGGCGGCACCGTCGACATCCCCGTGACCGACAACGACGTCGCGCCGATGGGCGGACGCACCACGCTGCTGCCGGAGCTGGTCACCTCGGGCACGCCCGGGGAGCTCGCGTTCGTGTCGGGCGGCACGGTGCGGTACGTCGCGCCCGAGGCCCCCGGCACCTACACGGTCGGCTACGACGTCGCGTGGAGCCAGGACACGTCCCGCACGTCGTCCGCGACGGTCACCGTCACGGTCGTCGACGCCACCGCCAACCGCCCGCCCGTCGCGCCCGTGCTCGAGGGACGCGTGACCGCCGGCGGCACCGTGCGCATCCCGTTCGACGCCGCGGGCACCGACCCGGACGGCGACGCCGTCACGCTCGTCGGCGTCGGGCGGCCCGAGCCGGGCCAGGGCGCGGCGACGGTCGAGGAGACCGGCGACGGCCTGCGCTTCGTCGCGCCGCCGACGCTCAGCCCGGGGCAGCAGGTGACGTTCACCTACGTGCTGCGCGACAGCCGCGGGGCGTCGTCCACGGGCACCGTCCGCGTCGGCGTCCTGCCGGCCGGCGCGCGCAGCGGGGCCCCCATCGCGTACGTCGACTACGTCCGCGTCACCGCGGGCCAGCCGGAGCCCGTCACGCTCGAGCCGCTCGCGAACGACCGTGACCCCGACGGCGGCCGGCTGACGCTGACGGCCCTGCGGTCGGACGCGCTGCCGGGCACGCCCGAGGCGGGGCGGCTCGACGCGCTCGTCGACGAGCGCGAGACGTCCCTCGAGGACGGCGTCGTGGTGCTGCGCGCGGGCGACGTGCTCGGCGTGCACGCGTACGTCTACACGGTCACCGCGGCCGACGGCGTGAGCACCGCCGAGGGTCTCGTCGTGGTCGAGGTCGTCGCCGACGCCACGGGTGAGCAGCCGCTCGTCGCCGACACCGTCGTGACGCTGCGCGACCGCGACCAGCTCGCGGCGGCGGGCGTCGACGTCGTCGACGGCAAGGTGCGGTGGGCCAACGGGCGCCCCGGCGACCTCGCGCTCTCGGTGTGGGGCGACGCCGCGGCGACGTGGACGGTCGACGGGACGCGCATCCGCGGCCCGCTGCCCCGCGGCGGCGCGGTGGTGCCGTTCGTGCTCGAGGGGACCGACACGCGCGGTGCGCAGGTGCGCGCCTACGGGCTCCTGCGCGTCCCGGCGTTCGACGACATGCGGCTGGCCACGTCCGACGGCCTCGAGCCGCTCGCGGTGGACGAGGACGCCACCGCGGAGACGCGCCTGTCGACCGTGGTCGACGCGGGCCCGGGCGACCGGCTCGAGGTGCGCACGGACGCCACGCCGGTCGTGCAGCGCGCGGCCGCGCGCTGCACGGTGACGGCCGACGGGACGCTGCGGTACGCCGCCGGCGCCGGTGCGCCGTGGCAGGACACGTGCACGGTCGGCGTGCGGGTCGTCGGGCAGGAGACGTGGACAGACGTGCTCGTGCCCGTGGAGATCCGGCCGGCGGCGCCGCAGGCGGTGCTGGCCCCGGTGAGCCGCACCGTGGCGCCGGGCGCCACCGAGACGATCGACCTCGGCACCATGCTGTCGTGGGAGGGCGGGCGCGTCGGCGACGAGGCGTCCATCGTGTTCGCGACGAGCCTGTCGGGCGCCGCGGGCAGCATCGAGGCGAGCCAGGACGGCCGCAGCCTCGCGGTGACCGCCCGCGCCGGGGCCGTGCCGGGCACGCGCGCGACCGTGACGGTCCGCGTCGCCCAGTACGGCGGCCTGCAGTCGACGGTCGACCTGCTGGTCGGCGCCGCGCCCACCGACGCGCCCCGCGGCGCGACCATCGCGGCGACCTGCAACGTCGCCGACGGCAACGGGTGCAGCATCCCGGTCGTCGGGGTCGCGGGGGAGTACGACCCGTTCGCGGGACGCCCCGGGTCCGGGCTCGAGCTCGCGCAGGTCGGCGCCGGCGGCACCGTCGCGTGCGCGGTCGCGACCGTCAGCGCGGGCGACCGCGGCACCGTCCGGGTCTCGTGGCCCGCGGGCAGCCGCCCCGCCGGCGGCACGTGCACCGTGCCGTTCACGGTCCGCGACGCCCAGGGCCGCCTCGGCCCGGGCCGCGTCGACCTCGACGTCCTCGGCTACCCGGCGCAGCCCGGCTCGCTGACGCTGTCCTCGTACACCGCGTCGTCCGTCGTCCTCGACCTGCAGCTCGGCGAGGCCGGCCGCGCGCACCCCGCCGTCAGCGGCGTGACCGTCTACCAGGACGGCGCCGCCGTGGGTGCGTCGTGCTCGGCCGCGGGCGCCAGCACGTACCGCTGCAGCGTCGGCGGGCTGCGCAACGGCGAGCCGCACACGTACACCGCGCGGGTGCGCAACGCCGTGGGCGAGTCGCCCGACAGCACGCCCGTGCAGGGCTGGGCGTACGCGTCGCCGGCCGTGGGCAGCGTGCGCGCCGAGACGGTGTACGACAGGGCCCGTACGACGACGTCGACCGGCGTGGCGCGCGTGACGATCGCTGCCGCCGACGATGCGCGTGCCTTCCGCGTCACGGGTGTCGAGGGCGAGGTCGCCCGGCGTGGCAACGAGACCACGGTGGAGGTGGTCTTGCCGGTCGGAGCGCAGACGATCACGGTGACGCCGCTGAGCCGGTTCGCGCCTCCCAACGGGGGCACTGATGCGTCTGGTAGCCCTTCACAAGCTTCGGTGACAGTCGCGGGTGCACCCCGCGTGACGGGCGGCTCAGTAGCAGCCGGCGATGGGTCGGTCACCGTGAGCGGTGCCGCCGTGGACGCGAACGGCAGCGCTACCGCCACTTCCATCGAGTACGGCGTCTTCCCACCAGGGAGCGGGCGTACCTGTGAGATGACGGACGGACGGGCCGTTCTGCGTGGTCCGGGAAGGACCAGCAGTTCACCGACCATCGGTGACCTGGAGAACGACCAGCGCTATGACGTTGTGGTCTGTGGCTCCAACGGGTTCGGTGCGGCACTCGTCGAGCTTGGAACGGTCATGGTGTTCACGCCGTTCGATCCCCCGCGCGTGGCTAGGGGTTGGGGCGTTGAAGGACAGGTACGGCCCGTCGCCGCCGGACAGTACGCGTGGGACAAGGTGCAGAACCCCGTCATCGACGGCGACTGGCGCCTGCGCATGCAGGTTCGAATCAACGGCGGCGGCTGGAGCAGCGCGTTCGAGCTTCCGCGCGACGTCGCCGACCCGCACGTAGAGGCCCGCCAGTGCAGCACCCGCTACCCCGACAACTGCTCGCCCGTCGTCGACGTCCCGCGCGACCCGTCGCTCGCACCGAGCACCGTCACGGTGCAGTTCCCGACGCAGACCTGCGCCCCCGACCCCACGGGCCGCGACGTCGACGTCACCGCCGCCGCGCGCGACCACGCGCGCTTCACCGTCACCACGGCCGAGACGCGCACCGCCGTCGTCACGACGTGGGACCTCACGTGGTCCGGCCCGTACGCGAACCTCGACCCCGTGCGGTACGACAACGCCGGCGCGCGCTGCCCGCTGCCCACCCCGACCGAGCCCGCCCCCACCGAGCCCGCCGCGCCCTGAGCGCCACGACGAGAGCTGGACGCCCCCCGATGCCCCTGACGCCCGAGCAGACGACCTGGTTCGCCAGCTCCTTCCGCGCGCTGGTCGACAACGTCGAGCACGCCGTCCTCGGCAAGCGCCACGTGGTCGAGCTGGTGCTCGCCACCGCCGTCGCCGGCGGCCACGTGCTGCTCGAGGACTTCCCCGGCACGGGCAAGACCGCCCTGGCGCGCGCCGTGTCGCAGACGGTGCGCGGCACGTCGACGCGCATCCAGTTCACGCCCGACCTGCTGCCCGGCGACGTCACGGGCATCACCGTGTTCGACCAGAAGGCCGGCGAGTTCGAGTTCCACGCCGGCCCGGTGTTCGCGAACGTCGTCCTCGCCGACGAGATCAACCGCGCGAGCCCCAAGACGCAGGCCGCGCTGCTCGAGGTCATGGAGGAGGGCAACGTCACGGTCGACGGCGTGACGCGGTCCGTCGGCCGCCCGTTCCTCGTGCTGGCCACCCAGAACCCGGTGGAGTCGGCCGGCACGTACCGCCTGCCCGAGGCGCAGCTCGACCGGTTCATGATCAAGACGTCGCTGGGCTACCCGGACGACGCGTCGACCATGCGCATCCTGCAGGGGTCGGCGCACCCGCGCCGCGACGTGCAGGGCATCGCCGACGCCGCGACCCTCGTGCAGATGGGCGAGCTCGCCGGTCAGGTCTACGTCAACCCGATCGTGCACGACTACGTGCTGCGCCTCGTCAACGCGACCCGGCACGCCGCCGAGGTCCGCCTCGGCGTCAGCGTCCGCGGTGCGATCGCGCTGTCGCGCATGACGGTCGCGTGGGCCGCCGCGCAGGGCCGCGACTTCGTCACGCCCGACGACGTGCGCACGCTCGCGGAGCCGGTGCTCGCGCACCGCCTCATGCTCGAGCCGGAGGCCGAGTTCGACGGCGTGACGGCCAGCGCCGTCATGGGCCAGATCCTGCTCGACGTCCCGGCGCCGGCGGAGAACGGCGCGGCCTGACGTGGCACGGCAGGACGACGCCCGCGAGCGGCGCACGCTCGAGAGCACCGGCACCTGGGCCGCGACCCGCACGCGCGGGGTGACGATCACGCGCGTCGTCGAGACGCGGCGCGGGCCCTGGGCGACGGCGTGGTTCGTCCTGCGGCGGGCCACGGACCGCCTGCGCCGCGCGGTCGCGCGTGCGTGGGGCGCGGTCACGCGCACGCTGACGCCCGCCGGCTGGACCGTGCTCGGCGCGGTGCTGGTCGGCGCGGTGCTCGGGCCCCTCGTCGGGTGGAGCGCCGGGTGGGTGCTCGCCGTCGCGGGCGCCGTCCTGCTCGTGCTGTCCGCGCCGTTCCTGCTCGGCGGGCACGACTACGACGTCGACCTGGTGCTCGACAAGGACCGCGCGGTCGCGGGGCGCGAGGTGACGGGCTCGGTCCGCCTGGTCAACACCGGCCGTCGCCCCGCGCTGCCGGTGCTCGTCGACGTGCCGGTGGGCGAGGGGCTCGTCGAGGTGCAGGTGCCGCTGCTCGGGCCGGGACGCGCCCACGACGAGCCGCTGCACGTCGCCGCGCACCGCCGGGGCGTCATCGACGTCGGCCCGCTCACGCTGACCCGCTCCGACCCGGTCGGCCTGCTGCGCCGGGAGCTGCGCTGGCCCGTGACGCGCACCATCCACGTGCACCCGGTGACCACGGTCGTCCCGTCGACGAGCGCAGGGGTCGTCCGCGACCTCGAGGGCATGCCGTCGGCGCAGATCGTCGCGTCCGACCTCGCGTTCCACGCCATCCGCGAGTACCAGCCCGGCGACTCGCGGCGGAACGTGCACTGGAAGTCGACCGCTAAGGTGGGCCGGCTCATGGTGCGCGAGTTCGAGGAGACGCGGCGCTCGCGCCTCGCGCTGCTGCTCGGCCTGGCCGCCGACGACTTCGCCGACGAGGAGGAGCTCGAGCTCGCCGTCAGCGTCTTCGCGTCGCTCGGGGTGCAGGCGCTGCGCGACGGGCAGGACGCGTACGTCGCGACGAGCGAGGAGGCCCCGCGCGTCACGCGTGGCGCGATCGTCTCGCTCCGCACGCTGCCGACCGCGACGCCGCGCGCGCTGCTCGACGCGACGTGCACGCTGGCGGCGGGGGAGCGGGCGACCCCGCTCGAGGACGTCGCGTCCCTCGCGGCCGGCACGTGCCCCGAGATGTCCGTCGCGTTCCTCGTGGTGGGCTCGGTGCCCGGTGCGGACCGCCTGCGCGCCGCCGCGCACGCGCTGCCCGCCGGCACGACCGTCATCGCGCTGCGCTGCGAGCGCGACGCCGACCCGTCCGCCCGCACGCTGCGCGAGGTGACGGTCGTGACGATCGGCGCGCTCGGCGACCTCGGGCCGCTGATCCACCGGACGGCCGCCGCATGAGCGCGCTCCTCGACGCCCCCGTCGCCGAGCGCGCGGCCCGGCTCGCGCCGCCGGCCGCCCGCCGGCCGGCGCGCTCGCGCCGGTCGAGCGCCCGCCGCGGCCGCGCCGAGTGGCTGCTGGGCGTGCTGTGGCTGGTGGGTGCCGTCGCGATCGCCGTCGTCCTGGCGTGGCCGGTGTGGGCGACGTGGCGCCTCGCCGTGGTCGCCGCGGCCGGCACGCTCGTCGGTGCGGGCGTCGTCCTGCTCGGGCGCGCCCGGCGGTGGGGCGTCCTGCGCCGCGCGCTCGTCGTCGCCGCGGGCTTCCTCGTCGTCGCCGTGCCCGTCGCGGTGCCCTGGCGCGCGGACGTGCGCGGGCTGCCGGCGGGCCTCGTGGAGGCCGTCGCGGGGGTCGTCGTCGGCTGGAAGCAGCTGCTGACGCTCGAGCTCCCGGTCGAGGAGTACCAGGCCGTCCTCGTGCCGTTCCTCGTCGCCGTCGTCGTCACCACCGCGCTCGCCGCGCCGCTCGCCGTGCGCCGCGACGCGCGGGCCGTGCTCGCCGTGCCCGTGGTGGCGCTGCTCGCGCTCCTGGGGCCGGCGTTCGGGCCCGTCGCGCCGCAGCCCGCGCTCGACCTGGGCCCCGTGCGGGTCCCGGACGCGCGGACCACCCTCGGCCTGGTCGGGCTCGTCGTCTGGTCGGTGCTGTGGGCGGTGCTGCGCGCGGCCGTCGCCCGGCGCCGCGCCGTGCGCGTCGGCAGCGGCGCCCAGGCCCGCCGCCGCCGGCGCGGCGTCGCGACCACCGTCGGCCGGCTCGTGGCCGGGCTCGTGCTCGTCGGCCTCGCCGCCGGCGCCGCGGCCTGGGCCGCGCCCGGCACCCCCGGGTGGGCGCAGCGGCACGTGCTGCGCGAGGACGTCGAGCCGGTGCTCGCCGTGCAGCGCGAGCCGAGCCCACTGACGTCGTACCGCGCCGCGTTCCGCGCCGACGCGTTCGACGCCGAGCTGTTCCGGGTCGCCGTGGACGGCACCGGCGTCGACCGCCTGCGCACCGCCGTGCTCGACGCCTACGACGGCGCGTCGTTCCGCGTCGGCGCCGACGGCGCGGCCGGCCGGTTCCTGCGGGTGCCGCGCTCGTCCACCGGCGGCGCGACCGCCGAGGTCGAGGTCGTGGTGGGCGACGCCTGGTCGGGCATCTGGGTGCCCGTGCCGTCGGGCGTCGTGGCGGCGCCGCGGTTCGCCGGCCTGCGCGCCGACGCGCTCGCGGCGGCGTTCTACCTCGGTCCCGACGACGGGTCCGCGGTGACCGTGGCCGACGGCGGGCCTGCCGGCCACGGCCTCGCCCCGGGCGACTCCTACCGGGTGGCCGCCGACCCGACCGCGGGCGACGACCCCGCGTCGCTCGCCGGTCCGGGCGAGGTCGACGCCGAGGCGCTCGCGGAGCAGCACCCGCAGCTCGCGGCGTGGGTGCAGGCGCAGCAGGTCGGCCGCGACGCCGACGGGCTCGTCACGCTCGTCGACCGCCTCCGCGCCCGCAGCTACCTCAGCCACGCCGTCGCGGACGACGCCGCCGCCGCCGCGTGGATCTCCGCGCTGCAGGCGCAGGCGCCGTACGTCTTCCAGACCAGCTACGCGGGGCACTCCCGCGCCCGCGTCGAGGAGCTGTTCACCGAGCTCCTCGAGCAGGAGGAGGCGCTCGGGCCCGGCGCCGACGACGCCGCTCTCGTCGCGGCCGTCGGCGACGACGAGCAGCTCGCGGCCGCCGCGGCGCTCGTCGCGCGCTACCTCGGCTACGAGTCGCGCGTCGTCATGGGCGTGCGCCTGCAGGACGTCCCGGGGGCGACCGTGCCGGCCTGCACCGACGTCTGCACGGGCGCGAACCTCGCCGCCTGGGTCGAGGTGCGCAGCCCCGGCGGCACGTGGGTCACCCTCGACGTCGACCCGCAGGTGGCGAACGCGCCTGTCCGCGTGGAGCAGGGCACCCAGGCGCCGCAGAACCCCACCACCGTCCAGCCGCCCGAGCTGCCCGTCGTCGACCCGCCGGTGCTGTCCCGCGACGGTGCCGGCACCGACACGAGCGACGCGGACGACTCCGCGCGCTTCGGGGACAGCCCGTGGCTCGCCGTGCTGCGCACCGTCGGCCTCGTCGCCGGCGGCCTCGCGCTCCTCGCCGCCCCGCTGCTCGTGCTGCCCGTCGCCAAGGCCGTGCGCCGTCGCCGGCGGCGCCACGCCGCCGTGCCGGAGGTCGCCGTCGTCGGTGCGTGGGCCGAGCTCGCGGACCGCGCGGCCGACCTGGGACGGCCGATCGCCGGCCCGACCCGCGCCGCCGCCGCGGCCGCGTCCGGCCGCCCCGGTGCCGCGCACCTCGCGGCGATCGTCGACCGCGCCGTGTTCGCGGCCGTGCCGCCCGGTCCGGACGACGCGGCCGAGGCGTGGGCGGCGAGCGACGCGGAGGTCGCCGCGCTCGCGCAGGAGCACCCGCCGTGGCGGCGGGTCGGCGCCGCGCTGAGCGGTGCCTCGCTGACGCGCGCGCTGCGCCCGGACCGGCACCGGGCCGGCGTCGCGGGGCCCGAGGAGGAGGAGTGAGCGTGCCGTTCGCGACCCCCGCGGAGGAGGCCGCCGCGGCGGAGGCCGCGCGGGCGACCGCGGTCGTCCTCGGCGGCGTCGGGCTGCTCGTGCTGCTCGTCTGCTGGGTCTGGTACAGCGCGGCGCTCGCGGCGCTGTTCCGGCGGCTCGGGGCGCCGACGTGGAAGGCGTGGACGCCGGTCGTGCAGGAGGTCGAGCTGTACGAGCGCGGCGGCGTGCCCGGCTGGTCGGTGCTGTACCTGTGCGTGCCGGTGGTGCAGCTGTGGGGCCTGGTCCTGCGCGGCGTCGCCGCCCACCGCATCGGGCGGTCCCTCGGGCGCGGAGCCGGCGCCACCGTGCTCGCCGTGCTGCTGCCGCCCGTGTGGGCGAGCGTGGTCGGCTGGACCCGCGCGACGCGCGGTGCCGCCGCCGAGGTCGCCGCGGACGCCCCGGCGGGCGACGGCGTGCGCGGCGACACGCTGGGCGGCGCGGGGCGCACCGGTCCGGCGCCGGGCAGCCCGGCCGCGGACGCCGGTGCGGGGGTGGGTCGGCGTGCCGACCGGCGCCCGACCGGCGCGCCCCCGTCGCCGCCGCCCGAGCCGGCCGCCGCACCGGTCGTGCGGGTCGAGCCGCTCGTGCCTGTGGCACCCGCTCCGGAGCCCGGGCCGGCACCCGTCCCTGGACCCGCGCCCGCTCCGGCGCCCGTGGCCGCGCCCGCGCCCGTCGCCGCGCCCGAACCGGCACCCGCGCCCGTCGCCCTGCCGCTGCCGCCGGCGCACCCGGACCCGGCGAGCCCCGTCCCCGTCGTCGCCCCGGCGCCGGTGCGGGCGGGGGAGCCCGTCCCGGCCGGCACGGTCGCGGACCCGCTCGCGACGCCGGCCGAGCCGCCCGCGGCGGACGTCCCGACGACGCTCGGCGCCCCCCGCCTGCCTGCGGCGGACCCCGACGACGCCGAGCGGACCGTCGTCCGCCCGCGCGCGGTCCGCTGGCGCCTGCACCTCGACGACGGGCGCGTGGTGCCGCTCGAGCGTCCCGTCGTCGTCGTCGGCCGACGGCCGCCGGAGGCCGACGGCGCGACGCAGGTCGTCGCGCTGCCCGACACCACGCGGACGCTCTCCAAGACGCACGCGCGCCTGGAGCTGCGCGACGGCACGTGGCGGGTCACGGACCTCGGCTCGACGAACGGCGTCGTGGTCACGGACGCCGGCGGCGCCGAGCGCATGCTCGTGCCCGGCGAACCGGCTGTCGTCATCGGGCGCGTGCGCCTCGGCGACGTCGGCATGGTCCTCGAGCAGCGGACGGGGCGGGCGCGGTGACCGGGCGGCACGAGCTCGGCGGCGTCGTGCTGGTCACGGCGGCCGCCGCCGGGAGCGGCGGGTCCGACGCCACCGGCGCCGACGCCTGCCGCGTCGCGCCGCCGGTGTTCGTCGTTGCCGACGGCACGGGCCCGCGGGGCACGGGGGGCACCGCCAGCGCCGCCGTCGTGGCCGCCTTCACGGCGGAGGTGCCGGCCGGCGCGCCGGCGACGCTCGA
Source organism: Cellulomonas sp. NPDC057328 (assembly GCF_042667215.1). NCBI lineage: Bacteria > Bacillati > Actinomycetota > Actinomycetes > Micrococcales > Cellulomonadaceae > Cellulomonas > Cellulomonas sp. NPDC057328. Next base: position 35,680 of record NZ_JBHUZW010000022.1, read on the forward strand.
CCACGTGCGGCGGGCGCTCGAGCGCGCGCATGCCGAGGTCGGCGCGCTCGCGCGCGACACGGGGGGACGCACCGGCAGCACGGTGACCGGCGCGGTGCTCACCGTCCACGAGGGCCGCCCGCACTGGCTCGTCCTCAACGTCGGCGACTCGCGCGTGTACCGGCTGCTGCGCGGCGAGCTGCACCGGCTCACCGTCGACCACACGCAGCCGTCCGACGGGGGCCGTGCCGGCGGTCGGCGCGGCGACGCGCGCGACGCCCTGACCCGCACGGTCGGCGCGCCGGGCGCGACCGCCGACTCCTGGCTGCTGCCCGTCGTGGACGGTGAGCGGCTGCTGCTGTGCTCCGCGGGACTCGTGCGCGTGCTCGCGGACGAGACCGTGCAGGCCGTCCTCGCGCTCAGCGGCGCGCCCGCCACGGCGGCGTCCGCGCTCGTCGGGCACGCGAGCCGGGCCGGCACGGGCGACGACGTCACGGTCGTCGTGGTCGACGTCCTGTCGGGCGGCCGCTCGCCGGGTCTGGACGACACCTCGCGGGGGACCGGCACCCGCACCGACACCACCGACGACGACACCCGGGTGGTGCGCCGATGAGCCTGTTCCGCCGCAAGGGGCGCCCGACGCCCGCACCGGACGCGCCGACGTCCGCACCCGACGCGCCGACGTCCGGCCCGCCGACGACCGCACCGGCCGGCCCGGCGCCGTCCGGCGCGTGGCCGGGCCCGCAGCCCGGCACGCCGTCGGCGCCCGGCACGCCCGTGCCGGACGACCGCCTCGATGACGGCCTCGACGACCGCACCGTCGTGCGCGGCGCCGCGGCCGCCGAGCCCCTCGACGACCGCACCGTCGTGCGCGACGGCGTCACGGGGGCCGGTGCCGCGTCGGGCGGCGGCGCGCCGTCCGACGAGCTCGACGACCGCACGGTGCTGCGGCCGGCGCGCGCCGACGCACCCGGCGAGCCGGTCGACGACCGTACGGTCGTGCGGCACGCGCGTCCTGCGGACGACGGGCTCGACGACCGGACGGTCGTGCGACCCGCGCGTCCGGCGGACGACGGCGTGGACGACGGTGTGGACGACCGGACGGTGGTGCGGCCCGCACGTCCCGCCGGCCCTCGTCCCGTCGACGACGGCCCGGGAGACGGCCCCGACGACCGCACGGTCGTGCGTGCCCCACGCACGGACGCGACGCCGGCCCCGCAGCCCGCCGCGTCCCGCGTGTGGGCCGCGCCGGCCGACGCCCCCGCCCCGGAGCGTGAGCGCTACCGCCCCCGCCCCGTGCCGCCGCCGCCGCCCGTGGGTGCGCCGCTGCGCGGCACCGACGCGCTGCGCGGCGAGGCGGCCGCGATGCGGTCGGTCGAGCGCGCCGCGCGCACGTGGGCACGTGCGGCCGTGGTCGCCGTGGTGGTCGTCGCGGTCGCGTGCGTGGCCGGGCTCGTGCTGGTCGTCCGCACGCTCGTGGGCTGAGGGCCGGCGCCCACGTCGGCGCGGCGGCGCGGTCGTCCGTGCGGCCGGCGCGGGCCGGTCCGCTCGTCCGCCAGCGGCGTCCGCGCTCCTGGACCGGCCGTCCGTGTGCCCGGCGGTCAGCCGGCGGCGCCGCCGCCCGTGTCGCGCGCGGCACCGTTCCGACCGCCCGCGGGGGACGCCGCGGCGGGCCGGCGGGTGCGCAGCACCGCGATCGCACCGAGCACGCCGACGGCGCTGAGCGCCAGCACGGTCACGACCGTGCCCATGCCCCGCACGGCGCCCCAGGGGTCCTCCGACGGCCGGACCTGCGGTGCGGCGGCCACGGGGCGCACCGCCGCGGGCGACGCGCCGGTGACGGGGTCCACCGGTCCGCGGATCGACGCGTCCGGCACGAGCACGATCGCCTCGTACGGCTGCACGACGCCCCAGCCGATCGCGTCGTCGCGGTGGTCCGGGTCGGGGCGCACGGCCGTGGCCTCGAGCCGGTGCGCCCACTGCGCGGGCGTCTCGTCGGGGTGCGCCGCGGCGACGAGCGCCGCCGCGCCGGCGGCGTAGCCCGTCGCGAAGCTGGCGCGGGGCTCCTGCTGCGCGTACAGGCAATCGCCGGCGCCGACGGCGCTGGTGAGCACCTGCTGCCCGGGTGCGGCGACGCGGACGTGCGGTCCCGGCATGCTCGCGAGCGAGGGGTCGCCCGCCGCGTCGACGGCGCTGACGCCGAGCGCACCGGGTGCGGCGGCGGGGTAGCGGGCGCCGGCGTCGCCGGACGCGTTGCCGCCCGAGGCGACGACGAGGGAGCCGCGCCCGGCGGCGTACGCGACCGCGTCCGCCAGCGCGGGCGTGTCGTCGGGGCTGGACATCGCGACGGCGACGACCTGGGCCCCCGCGTCGGCGGCGGCCCGGATGCCCGCCGCGAGACGTCCCGCGTCGGGCCCGACGCCCGCCTCGCGCGCCTTCTGGTCGTCGGAGGCGAACACCCGGACGGAGAAGAGGCGCGCCTCCGGTGCGAGGCCGACGACGCCGGACCCGGCACGCTCCCGGGCCGCGATCGTGCCGGCGACGGCCGTGCCGTGCCCGTGCAGGTCGGCGTACCCGTTCGCGCCGAGGCCGTCGCCGACGAGGTCGACGCCGCCCGTGAGCGCGTCGGTGAGGTGCTCGTTGCCCGCGTCGACGCCGGAGTCGACCACGGCCACGAGGACGCCCGCACCGCGCGTCACCGTCCACGCGAGCCGCGCCTGGAGCATGTCGAGCGCGGGCGGCGTCGCCGTCGTCCACTGCACGTTGCCCGGCTCGCACCCGGTGGCGGCGGCCGCGACGACGGGCCGCGCCGTGACGGGGCCGGGCGTGACGGCGACGGCGGCGCCCGCGGGCACGACGGCCAGCAGCCCGGCCGTGGCGACGGTCGCGAGCGCGGCGGCGACGGGGACGCGCCTCACCCGGCGTCCGCCTCCGCCGTCGGGTCGGCCGAGTCGGCGGGCGTGACGCCGCGCGCGGCGGCCTCGACCGACAGGACCGGGCCGGTGGGCAGCAGGTCGATCCACGCGTCGGTGACCGCGCCGACGTCCTCGACCGCGTAGCCGAGGCGGGTCAGCGTGTCGGCGTCGCCGACAACGGGGAACGCGGTGCCGGTGGCGTCCACGAGGTAGAGGCCACCGCTCGACTGCGGCCCGCGCCCGCCGGCCCGCACCAGGGCGCCTGCGCCGTGGTCGACGCGCTGGCCGGCCGTCTCGACCGGGGCGTCGTCGGACGCGACGGCCAGCACCGTGCCGGGCTCGCCGTCGTCGTCGACCGCGAGGGCGCACGGCACGTCGGCGTCGGGGACCGGCGTGATCTCGTCGGCGGGCCAGTCCGCCGCGCCCGCGGGCGTGGGCGACGTGTCGAGGGTGCCGACGGCGGCGGGGGAGATGTCGAGCGCCTCGCCGAGCTGCGATCCCGTGCCGAGCATGTACAGCTGGTACGCGAGCGGGCTCAGCGGGGCGAGCGTGCCGTCGTCGCGCACGAGGAACCGGGTGGTCGCGGGGGCACCGGTGAAGTGGACGACCTGGCCCACGCGCAGCTCCGTGCCCTCGACAAGGTCGCCGGCGTCGCGCACGACGACGGCGGCGAGCTCGGTGCCGGGGGTGAACAGGCGCAGCCAGGCCGCGGTCACGTCGCGCACGTCGGCGTCGCCCAGGCCGATGGCGCGCAGCACCGCGTCGGTGCCGTCGGGGTCGACGGGGAAGGCGACGCCGCCGACGAGCACGGCCGTGCCGGCCTCGGTCCGCACGACCGCGGCCTGCTCGGTCGCGACGGCGGGCGCCGTGGCGGACAGCGCGGTCGCGACCCCTGCGGGGCCGGTGGCCGTGCCCCCGTCCGGCAGGACGAGGCACGCCGCCCACCCGGTCGCGAGCAGGCGGTCGGCGGGCGGGAGCTGGTCGGGCGCGCCGACGATGCCGACCGGCTGCCCGAGCGGCGCGTCCGCGAGCCGCTCGGCGCTCGTCGTCACGACGTCGAACTCGCCCGCCGGCACGATCAGCCGCGCCGACGTCGTGTTGGTGACCGGGTGCAGCGTGCCGCCGACGCTGACGTACCGCGCGCCCGTGTCCTCCGCGACGACGAGCCGGTTGTTGTCCCACCCCGCCGGCAGGCCGGGACGCAGGAAGCCGTAGAACAGCCCGCCGACGACCACGAGCGCCGTGAGCGCCAGACCCGCGACGACGCCGCGCATGGGCTTGGTCGGCTCGAGCTCCTTGCCGCCGGGCGCGCCGGACGTGAAGGCGGTCAGCAGGCGGCGACGGCTGAACGTCTGCGCCTCGATGAGGTCCTTCTTGCTCGCCACGGGTCAGACGAGCCCGGCCGTGAGGGCGCCGAGCGGCAGCAGGAGCGTGAGGACGGCGAGCTCGGCGGTGTCGGCGAGCCGCACCATGCGCATGCGGGCGCGCGGGCGCAGCATCGTCAGCGCGACGAGCGCGGCCACCGACGCGAGCAGCACGATCGTCAGCACCGCCGGCGCGACCGACCCGGACACGGCCACGACGGTGCCGGTGAGCGTGAGGCCGACCGCGCCGCACGCCATGAGCGTGAGCACGCCGGTGCGCGCGTGCACCTGGCGGGACTGGAACAGCAGCCCGACGAACGCGAGCGCGCACACGGCCGCACCCGTCGCGCTCGCGGCGGCGACCAGCGGCGTCGCGACGGCGACGCACACGGCGGCCGCGACGCGCGCGGAGAGCAGCAGCCGCTGCCCCTCGAGTGCGCGGCGGGCGACCTCGGCGCCGTCGACGGGGGGCGGCGCGGCCAGCACCTCCGCGTCGCTGTGCGGGGAGACGACGTCGAGGCGGGTCGACGACAGCGCCAGCCACGGTGCCAGGTTCGACAGCGTCGCGGCGACCGCGACGAGCACGGCCCACGGGGCGACGTCCCCGGGCCCGAGGAGGGCGGCCGCCAGACCGGTCGCCGCCACGGCGCCGCCGGCGGCGACGGGCACGACGTGGACCTGCGGCGCGGACGCGACCGACGCGAGCGCGAGGCCGCCCACCACCATGGCCGCCAGACCCGCGGCGGCGAGCGGCCAGCCCCACGGCTGCCCCTCGGGCACCAGCAGGTACGCGCCGACACCGGCCCACACGGCGGCGGCGAGGCCCAGCCCGTGGCCGGCCTCCGCCGCGCCCGTGCGCGTCAGCACGGCGCCGGTCGTGACCAGCACGACGGCGGCGCCGAGCGCGAGGATCGCGCCCGTGCCGAGGCCGTGCGGCGACGAGAGCAGGAGCCCGGCCCCGAGGGCGAGCAGCACGAGGCTCACGGCGAGGGCCGTGCGTGCCTGGTCCGCCGGGGTCCAGGCCGCGCGGTCCCGGGTGGCGTCGACGACGGCCTCGACGACGTCGTCGTACCGACGGTGCTCGGCGACGAGGGCGCCGCGCACGAGGGTGAGGAGCTCGCCGTCCTGGACGCCCTGCGCGGCGCAGCTCTGCGCGGGGTCGAGCAGGCCGCCGTCCGAGCGGCGCAGCCCGTAGCCCGCGTGCACGAGCGTGGGGTCGAGGACGCCGAGGCTGCGCACGACGCCCGGCATCAGCTCGACGAGCGGGAGCTGCGCGGGCACGCCGAGGTCCAGCCGACGGTCCTCGCTCGTGATCGTCAGGTGCAGCAGGGCGCGTGCGGCGGTCGTGGTCTGAGGCATCGGGTCCCCCGGGAGGGCGCACCTGGGGCGCGCGGCGAACGCAGGCGAGGTTAGCGCGCGCCGGGGTCCCGGCCCGGCCGCGGGCAGCCCGTGGACCCCTGCGGCGGCCCCGCCGGGCCGTGCGTCACCCGTTCGGGTGCGCCACCCTGGGTGATCTCTCCGGGATCCGCCCGGCCTGTCCGGATGCTCCGGGAACCTGTCGCTCCTCCGCGCTACTGTGTCCGGCGTGCCGCCCGTCACAGGTCGGCAGCCGCACGTCGTCGAGCGAAGGAGTGTGACGTGGCAGAGAACATCTCCGCCGAAGAGGGGGCCCTCGCGCGCGGTGCGCAGGCCGTGGCCGACGCCCGTCAGGGCATCGACAACCGGGTCGCGCAGGTGCGCCGCGAGATCGAGACCGTCGGTGGCATGTGGACGGGGCCGGCCGCGTCGCGCTTCACCCAGCTCATGGCCGAGTGGGACACGAAGACGAAGAAGCTGAACAGCGTCCTCGACCAGCTCGAGGCCTCGCTCACCGGCACGGCCCGCGACCAGCAGGCGACCGACGAGCAGACGCAGCAGACCATCTCCGGTCTCAACTCGATGATGGGCGCCTGAGGGCGCACCCGGAACAGGGAGCATGCAGATGTCGCTGGGTTCGTTCTCCGTCACCCCCGAGCAGGTCATCGCGCTGTCGGGCAACATCCGCTCCGGTGCCTCCGGCATCCGGTCCGAGCTCGACGAGCTGGACAGCAAGGTCGCCTCGCTGCGCGCCAGCTGGTCCGGCCAGGCGCAGGAGTCCTACTCGCTCGCGCAGCGCCAGTGGACGCAGTCGCTGACCGAGCTGCAGCAGCTGCTCGACCGCATCGCGACCAGCACCAACGAGATCGCGCAGAACTACACGGCCGCCGACCGGCAGTCGGCGGGCCGCTTCGGCGCCTGACCCGACCGGGTCGCACGTGAGCGTGGCGGGGGCCGACGGCCCCCGCCACGTGCACGCCCGCACGACGCCACGCCTCACCCCGCACGACGCCACGCCCCACCCGCACGACCCCGCACCAGGAGCGCACGATGCCCGCGATCCACATGATCCCCGACGCCATGCGCGGCTACTCGACCCGGCTCACCGCCGAGGCCGACATGCTCCCCGCCGAGGGCCGCCTCGAGGGCTTCTACGGCCCGCGCGCCACGCAGTACGACGCGGTCGCGCCCGTGACGCAGGTGCTGGAGCAGGCGCCGAAGGTGTTCGGGCAGCTGCGCAACGAGCTGCGGGACCTGCTGACGGAGTGCGCGACCGCCTTCACCGAGGCCGCGGCGATCCTCGAGGGTGCGGACCAGGCCTCGGTGACCGAGCTGGGCTCGCTGACCGCGGAGGTCGAGGCGGCCGCGACCGAGGACGCCACGACGCCCGGGACCCCGGCCCCGACGGCGCCCGCGCCGTCGCCGGCCGCCACCACGGACGCGGGCCGTTCCGCCAAGACGAGCGGGATGTGATGACGGCTCGCCGTCCCCGCCGTCCCTCCGTGCTGCGTACGGGCGCCGCGCTCGCGGCGGCCGCCCTGCTCGGCACCGCGCTCGTCGCACCGGCCTCCGCGGCGACGCAGGACGGGACGTGGTGGTACACCGGCATGGGCGTCGCCGAGGTGCACGCGCAGGGCGCCACGGGTGCCGGCGTGACCGTCGCGGTCATCGACGACGGGATCTTCCCCGAGATGTCGTACCTGGCGGACGCCGACCTGCAGGTGCACGAGCCGTCGTTCTGCGCCGACGACTCCGACACGCCGATCCCCGCGGCGCGGCCGCTCGAGCAGGCCGCCTGGCACGGGACCACCGTCACGGGCTTCGTCGTGGGCAACGGCCGCGGCGCCGACGGAGGGCCCTCGATCGCCGGTGTCGCGCCGGACGCCCGCGTGCTGTTCTACGCCGTGAGCGACGGGAGGGTGCTGCAGGACGACGACGGGTACACCTGCCAGCAGTCCCTGGCCGAGGACGCCGTGGACGCGAGCGAGATGGCACGCGCGCTGCGGCAGGCGGTCGACGACGGCGCGCAGATCATCACCATCAGCGTCAGCGGCGCGTACGTCTACGACTTCGACGTGCGTGCGGCGCTCGCCTGGGCCCTGCACGAGGGTGTCATCGTGGTCGCCGCCCTCGGTGAGCTGAAGACGGGCGAGGTCATCCCGGTCAGCGACGACCTGGCACGGGCCAACGGCGTCGTCGCCGTCGAGGCGTGCGACGCCGAGCTGCAGCCGATGGAGGCCGAGCCGGGATCGGGCGCGCCGATGAAGCACGACCGCGTGACGGTGTGCGCGCCCGGCGTCGGCATGCTCGTCCAGGGCACCGACGAGGGCGACACGACGACGACCCGGCTCAGCGGGGGGACGTCGCTCGCGGCGCCGATCACGGCCGGGGCGCTCGCCGCCGTCTGGTCCGCGTACCCGCAGGCGACCGGCCACCAGATGCTGCAGAGCCTGATCCGCAACACCGGGGCGGAGGAGCACGACCTCGACTACGACCCCGTGTACGGCTACGGGGTCGTCGGCCTGCGGCACATGCTGCGGGAGGACCCCACGACGTTCCCCGACGAGAACCCGCTCCTGCTCGACGTGGGCGAGAACGCGGGCGGACGGTCGGACCCGCTCACCCTGCGGGAGGTGGCGGAGGCCACCCGCCCGGTGTGGCCCGGCGATCCCGACGCGCCCACCGCGGCGCCGGAGCCGTCGGCCACAACGGCACCGACCGCGGGGGCCGCCCCCCAGGACCCGGACGCCGGTCACGGTTCCGGCGGCGGCGTCCCGGCCGCGGCGCTCGTGGGCGGCGGTGCGGCCGTCGCCGCCCTGGTCGTCGTGGCGGTCCTGCTCGCCCGGCGCCGCACCCCCGGAGCCCCGACCACGACGGCCCCGTGATGCCCCACCCCCACGCCTCACCGAGCGGCGGACGCCCGTCCCCGACGACGACGAAGAAGGTGCACGCATGACCGACGCATCGACGTACTCCGACGCCGAGGCACAGCTCGGCGAGCTGGCCACGGCGTCGCCGTGGAAGCTGCCCGGTGCGGAGCGGCTGCGCGAGGCGTACGCGGTGGTGGAGTCCGCCATCGCCGACGTCGACGAGATGCTCGGCTCCGAGGCCTCCGGCGCCGCGGCGGACGCCGCGCGCGCCCGCCTCCAGGACATCCGCGGCAAGATCGAGGCCTACGACCAGCGGCTCGTCGCGGTCAACGCGGCCGTCGAGTCCGCGGACACCACGCGCCAGTCCGCGGCGCAGGCCCACTTCCAGCGCGTCCAGGCGATGCCCGTCGAGCTCACCTTCGCCCAGAAGGCCATGATCTACGCCGACGAGGAGAAGGCGGCGCTGCTCGCGCTGCCCGCGGGCGTCGTCGTGACCGGTCTCGTCGCCTCCGCCGCCGCGCAGCGGGCCGAGCGGCGCATCGCGCAGGCGGAGGCCGCGCTCGTGGCGGCGCGCAAGCAGGAGGCCGAGCAGGCCGTGGTCCAGCTGCGGTCGCAGATGCAGCCGCCCGCGGTCGAGATCCGGCAGGCGCTGACCGGCGACCGCACGACCAACGACGGGCCCGGCGGGCAGCCGCCCGTCCCGCCGCGGGCCCCGGGCACGCCCGGCACCCCGTCGTACCCGGGCAACCCCGGCACACCGGGCAACCCCGGCACGCCGGGGGGGCCCGGGACGCCCGACTACGGAGCTCCCGTCACCGGTGTGCAGCCGGTGACGGGCATCGGGACGCCGGTCTGGCAGCCCACCCCGCCGCCCACCGTCGTGCAGCCGCCGGTGACGCCGCTGCCCCCGGTCGTCGTCGAACCGCCGCTGCCCCTGCCGCCGGTCGACCCGCCCGTCGTGGTCGAGCCGCCCGTGTGGGTGGACGTGGACGGCGACCTCGACGGCGGGCTGCCCGGCAACGGCGGCCCGGGTGGCGCCGGCGGTGGCGGGCTCGGCGGCGGCGCCGGTGCCGGCGGCTGGACGGGCGGCTCGTCCGGCCTGGTCGGCGGCGCGGCCGGTGCGGCGGCGCTCGGCGCGGGCTCGCGCCTCACGGGCGCCCGCGGCGGCATGGCGGGGCTCGGTGCGAGCGCCGGCATGGGCGGCTACGGCGGTGCGTCCGGCGGCTATGCCGGTGCGACCGGTGCCGGGGGCGCCGGCGGTGCGGGTGCACGCGGTCTGGGCGCCGGGCTCGCGTCCGGTGGCGCGGGCGGCGCCGGTGGCGCGCACGGCGCCGGCGGTACCGGTGCGGCGTCCGGCG
>NZ_JBHUZW010000023.1:0-44295 GCF_042667215.1 Cellulomonas sp. NPDC057328
CTGCCGCACGTCCGCGGCGGACGTCACTCGGCGTCGGCCGCCGGGGCGTCGGGCGCGTCGGCGGCCGGCGCGTCCGCGTCGGCCACCGCCGCGTCGGGCGCGTCGTCGTCGGCCGCGTCGTCCGCCGGGGCGTCGAAGACCTCCGGCGCGACGGCGTGCAGCTCCAGCACGGCGTCGTCACCCGCCTCGGCCGCGACCTCGGGGACGGCGACCGTCTCCGGCGCACCGACCGTCTCCGGCGCGCCGACCGTCTCCGCCGCACCGACCGCCTGCGGCACCTCGGCCGCGGCGGACGCGCCGGCGTCCGTGTCCGCGGCACCGGCCGCCCGGCCCGCCCGCCGGGACGCGCGGCGCCGCGGCGACGCCGCCACGCCCGCGGCGGCCAGCTCGGCCAGCACGTCGAGCGCGGGCTGGGCGCCGGCGGGCGCGTCGGGACCGGCCTCGACCACGACCTCGGTCGTGACGTCGAGCACCGTCTCCTCGAGCACCGTCTCCTCGAGCACCGTCTCCTCGCGCACCGTCTCGGCCGGCACCGCACCCTCGGGCGCGCCGCCCTCCCCCGCACCCTCGGCCTGCACCGCACCGACGGCCGCGTCCGCGACGTGGCGCTCGGTCACGACCGTGCGCGTCGTCGTCCCGGCGGTGCCGGCCTCGTGCTCGTGGCCCTGCTCGTGGCCGGCCTCGTGCTCGTGCTCGTGGGCGTGAGCCGCGGCAGCCGCGATCGTCGCGAGCGTGGCCTTGACGGCCTCCCGCGCCTCCGGCAGCACCGGCACGCTCGCCGTCGCCGGCGCGGGCTCGGCCGTGCCGCCGCCGTTGCCGCGCTTGCGGCGCGCGCGCTTCGACTCGCCCTCGACGGCCTGCGGCGCACCGGCGTCCGGTCGGCCGTTCTTCTCGACCGGGTCCGTGTGCACGACGAAGCCGCGCCCGTGGCAGTGCTCGCACGTCTCGCTGAACGCCTCGACGAGGCCCTGCCCGACCCGCTTGCGGGTCATCTGCACCAGGCCCAGCGACGTGACCTCGGCGACCTGGTGCTTGGTCCGGTCGCGGCCGAGGCACTCGACCAGGCGGCGCAGCACGAGGTCGCGGTTGGACTCGAGCACCATGTCGATGAAGTCGATGACGATGATGCCGCCGATGTCGCGCAGCCTCAGCTGGCGGACGATCTCCTCCGCCGCCTCGAGGTTGTTGCGCGTCACCGTCTCCTCGAGCGTGCCGCCCGCGCCGGTGAACTTGCCGGTGTTGACGTCGACGACCGTCATCGCCTCGGTGCGGTCGATGACGAGCGAGCCGCCCGACGGGAGCCAGACCTTGCGGTCCATGCCCTTCGCGAGCTGCTCGTCGACGCGGTGCACGGAGAACACGTCCTGCGTGCCCGTCCACTTCGAGATGCGCGCCGCCAGGTCGGGCGCGAGCTCGCCGATGTACGTCGAGATCGTCGTCCACGCCTCGTCGCCCTCGACCACGAGCGAGGAGAAGTCGTCGTTGAAGATGTCGCGCACGACGCGGATGGCCATGTCCGGCTCGCCCTGCAGCAGCGCCGGCGCGGACGCCGTGCGGGCCTTCTTCTCGATGGCCTCCCACTGCCCCTGCAGGCGCACGACGTCGGCGCGCAGCTCCTCCTCGCTGGCGCCCTCGGCCGCGGTGCGCACGATGACGCCCGCCGAGTCCGGGACGACGTCGCGCAGGATCTTCTTGAGGCGCGAGCGCTCGGTGTCGGGCAGCTTGCGGCTGATGCCGGTCATGCCGCCGCCCGGCACGTACACGAGGTAGCGGCCGGCCAGCGTGATCTGGCTCGTCAGGCGTGCGCCCTTGTGGCCGATCGGGTCCTTCGTCACCTGGACGAGCACCGAGTCGCCCGACTTCAGCGCCTGCTCGATGCGGCGCGGCTGGCCCTCGAGGCCGGCGGCGTCCCAGTTGACCTCGCCGGCGTACAGCACGGCGTTGCGGCCCTTGCCGACGTCGACGAACGCGGCCTCCATGCTCGGCAGCACGTTCTGCACGCGGCCGAGGTAGACGTTGCCCACCATCGACGACTGCGCCTGGTTGGACACGTAGTGCTCGACGAGCACGCCGTCCTCGAGCACCGCGATCTGCGTGCGGCCGTGCCGCTCGCGCACGATCATCGACCGCTCGACGGACTCGCGCCGGGCGAGGAACTCCGCCTCGGTGATGATCTGGCGCCGGCGGCCGGCGTCGCGGCCCTCGCGGCGGCGCTGGCGCTTCGCCTCCAGCCGCGTCGACCCGCGCAGCGCGGTGACCTCGTCGCCCGCGGTGCGCGCGCGACGGGGCTCCTCCACGGCCTCGCCCCGGGCACCGCGACGGCGCCGGCGGCGGCGACGGCTGGAGCCGCCCTGCTCGTCGTCCCCCGCGTCGTCGGCGGTGTCGGCCTCCTGCTCGGCGCCCGTGTCGGCGTCGGCGTCGGCCTCGCCGTCGGCGGCGTCGCCGTCCTCGTCGCCCTCGGCACCGGTCGTCTCCGCGCGGCCCCGGCGGCCACGGCCACCGCGACGGCGGCGACGGCGCGGCGCGCCCTCGTCGTCCTGGTCGCCGTCGGCCTCGTCGAGGTCCGCCTCGGCGTCCGCGTCGACGTCGCCGGCGACGGCCGTCGCGTCCTCGTCGTCCGCCGTGTCGGCGTCCTGCTGCCCGGCGGTGTCGTCCTGCGCGTCCTGGACGACGTCCTGCGCGGCGTCCTGCACGACGTCCTGCGCGGCGTCCTGCTCGGCGGCGTCGTCCGCCGCGCGACGGCTGCGCCCCCGCCCGCCGCGACCGCGGCGACGCGAGCGGCCGCCCGCCTCGGACTCCTCGGCGGCGGGCGCGCCCGAGGGCGCCTCGGCGGCCTCGGCGGCCTCCTGGTCGGCGGCCTCCTGCTCCGCCGTCTGCGCCGCCTGCGAGATCTCCTCCGGCGAGCCGGCGGCGACCTGCGCGCGCCGGCGGCGCGGCCGGGCGGACGGGTCGGGCGCCTGGAACAGCACGGCCGTGGTCGCGAGGCGGGCCCGCGGGGGCGCGCTCGTCGTGGGCGCCGGCTCGGCGCCCGTCTGCCCGGCGCTTGTCTGGCCGGCGCTCGTCTGGCCGGTGCCCGTCCGGTCGGCGCGCGGCTGGCCGAGCTCGGCCAGCACGTCGAGCTGCGGGGCCGGCCGGTCCTCCGTGCCCGCCTCCGCGGACGGCGCGGGACGCGCGGCGGTGGTCTCGAGCGCGGCGTCGATGCTGGCGTCGTCGACCGACGCGGCGGCACGCCGCGACGCACGACGACGGGGGGCCTTCTTCGCCGGCTGCTCGGCGACCGGGGCGTCCGTGGGGGCGTCGACCGGAGCGTCCGGCGCAGCGGCCGCGGCGGGTGCCGGCGCATCGGCGACGTCGTCGGCGGGCGGGGCCTCGACCGGTGCGGCGGTCGTGCGGCGGCTGCGGCGCGCCTTGGGGGCGGGCGCCTCGACGGGCGCGGGCAGGACCTCGGGCTCCGGGGCGAGGGCCGCCTCGTCGACCTCGGTGGCGGCGGCCTCGTCGGTCGGCTCCTCGGCCTCCTCGACGGCCTCGTCGACCGGGGCGTCGGCGGCCGCGGGCGCCGGGGCGTCCTGCGGCGTGTCGGCGAGGACCACGGTGCGGGTCACGCGACGCGAGCGCCGCGGACGGGCGGGGGCCGCGGGGGCCTCCGCGGGCGGGGTGCCGACGGCGCCGGCCGGCGACGTGGCGGCCGCCTCGGCGGCGGTCGGCGCGGGCGCGGCGGGCTCGGCGGTGGTGCCGGTCGGCTCGGCGACGGGCGGCGTCACGACGTCGCGTGTGACGCGGCGGCGGCGCCGGGGCGGCGCCTCACCCCCGGCCGTCGTGGCGTCGGTCGCGGTGTCGGGGGTGTTCTCGGGGCTCACGCGCGGTGCTCCTGTGCACCCGGGACCACCGTCCACACGTCGTGCGGTCCCGGGTAGGTCGTCGTCGCTCGCCCGGGGCTGCCCGGTACGGCGACGGAAGTCGCTGGTCGCGGCCGCCGCGCGGGTGTCCGGCGCCATCGCCGGCCGGGCCGTCTCGGCGCTCCGCTACGGAGCGGCGCCGAGGAGGGCGGCGGTGAGGCTGCACGGACGGCCGGTGCGGCCGTCGGTCCCGGCGGTGTGGCGCCAGGACCGGGACGAGTATCGCACAACGGCGCGCCGCCGCCCGGCGACGGTCCGGCGTCGGCGCGTCCGACCGTCCGCGGGGCGCCGCGGCGGCGACGTGACGACGTCGCGTCAGCACCCGGGACCTTGGTCCCCCACCGCGCACCGGGCCCCTTCCTACGGTCGGACCGGCGGTCGCCGCCCGCCCGCTCGCACCGTCCGAGCCGCCCTTCCCGCACCGGAGACCTGAGTGGACGCCCTCGACCTGGCCCGCTGGCAGTTCGGCATCACGACCGTCTACCACTTCGTGTTCGTGCCGCTGACGATCGGCCTGTCACCGCTCGTCGCGATCATGCAGACCGCCTGGTACCGCACGGGGGACGAGCGCTGGCTCCGGCTGACGAAGTTCTTCGGCAAGCTGCTGCTCATCAACTTCGCGATCGGCGTGGCCACGGGCATCGTGCAGGAGTTCCAGTTCGGCATGAACTGGTCCGAGTACTCGCGGTTCGTCGGCGACGTCTTCGGCGCCCCGCTCGCGATGGAGGCGCTCGCCGCGTTCTTCGTCGAGTCGACGTTCCTCGGCCTGTGGATCTTCGGCTGGGACAAGCTGCCCAGGCGCATCCACCTGGCGTGCATCTGGGCGGTCGCGATCGCGACGACGCTGTCCGCCTACTTCATCCTGTCGGCGAACTCGTGGATGCAGCACCCGGTCGGCACGACGTTCAACGTCGAGACCGGCCGCGCGGAGATGACGGACGTCGTCGCCGTGCTCACCAACCCCACCGTGCTCGCCGCCTTCCCGCACACGGTCGCCGCGGCGCTCCTCACGGCGGGCACCTTCGTCGCCGGCATCGCCGCCTGGTGGATGGTGCGGCTGGTCCGGGCGGGCGACACGGCGACGGCCCGCGACGTCTACCGCCCCGCGGTGGTGCTGGGGCTCGTCACGATGCTCGTCTCCGGCGCGGGTGTGGCCGTGAGCGGCGACTGGCAGGCCAAGCTCATGTTCCAGCAGCAGCCGGCCAAGATGGCGGCGGCCGAGGGGCTGTGCGCGTCCGAGGAGGGCGCACCGTTCTCGATCCTCGCGATCGGCGACCTGACGAACGACTGCGAAGGCGTCCGCCACCTCATCGAGCTCCCGGGCGTCACGTCGTACCTCGCGACCGGCGACTTCGACGCGCCGATCCGCGGCGTCGACGAGCTGCAGGAGCACTACGCGTCCTGGATCAGCGACTGGGAGGACGAGAACGGCGTCCCGCCGACGTTCGACGAGGACACGCGGTTCTACCCGAACCTCGCGGTGACCTACTGGTCGTTCCGGCTCATGATCGGCTTCGGCGCGGGCTCGGCCGCGCTGTCGCTCGCCGCCCTGTGGCTGCTGCGGCGCAAGGGCTCCGTGACCGGGCTGCCGTGGTTCGGGCGGCTCGGGCTGATCGCGATCCCCACGCCGTTCCTCGCGTCCGCGTTCGGCTGGGTCTTCACCGAGATGGGCCGGCAGCCGTGGGTCGTCGCGCCCAACCCCGACGCGTCGGGCGTCGACGGCGTGTGGCTGCTCACCGCCCGCGGCGTGAGCGAGGTCGTCAGCCCGGGGATGGTCGTCTTCTCGATGGTCGGGTTCACGCTCCTGTACGGCGCGCTCATGGTCGTGTGGTTCCGGCTCATGAAGCGGTACGCCGTCGAGGGCGTCGCCCCCCGCGAGCGCGACCCCAGCCCCGACGCCGCCCCCCGTCCCGACGACGACGACGCCGACGGCACCGCCCGTCCGCTGTCCTTCGCCTACTGAGGAGACCCGGCCATGGACCTCCCCGTCATCTGGTTCCTCCTGATCGCGGTCCTGTGGACCGGCTACCTCGTGCTCGAGGGCTTCGACTTCGGCGTCGGGATGCTGCTCGCGGTGCTGCCGCGGGGTGACCGTGCGCGCCGCGAGAAGGAGCGGCGCCTGCTCATCAACACCGTGGGCCCGGTGTGGGACGGCAACGAGGTGTGGCTGCTCACCGCCGGCGGCGCGACGTTCGCGGCGTTCCCCGAGTGGTACGCCACCCTCTTCTCCGGCTTCTACGTGCCGCTCTTCCTCATCCTGCTCGCGCTCATCGTGCGCGTGGTGGCGTTCGAGTGGCGCGGCAAGATCGACGACGACCGCTGGCGCGGCTGGGCCGACCGGGCGCTCGTGGTGGGCTCGTTCGTGCCGTCGCTGCTGTGGGGCGTGGCGTTCGCCAACCTCGTGCGCGGCGTCGAGCTCGACGCGGACCACCAGTACGTCGGCGGGTTCCTCGCGCTGCTGTCCCCGTTCGCCCTGCTCGGGGGGCTCGTCACCCTGAGCCTGTTCCTCACGCACGGCGCCGTGTTCCTGGCGATGAAGGTCGACGGGGAGATGCGCGGGCGCGCGGCGGCGTTCGCGGCGCGCAGCTCGATGGTCACGCTGGCGCTGGCCGGCGTGTGGGCCGTGTGGGCGCAGGTGGCGTACTCGGTGCCGTGGACGTGGGCGGCCGTGCTCGTGGCCGCGGCGTCGCTGGTCGTGGTCGTCGGCGCGACGCGGGCCCGCCGCGAGGGCGTCGCATTCACGGCGTCCGCCGTCGCGATCGTCGCCGCCGTCGTGCTGATCTTCGGGTCGATGTTCCCCGCCGTGATGCCGGCGCTCGACCCGGCGAACTCGCTCACGGTCGAGAACGCCGCGTCGACGGACTACACCCTCACCGTGATGACGTGGGTCGCGGCGATCCTCACGCCCGTCGTCCTGCTGTACCAGGGCTGGACGTACTGGGTGTTCCGCAAGCGCCTGACGCTCGAGCACATCCCCGAGTCGACCGGGCTCACGTTCGCCCGCGTCACCGCGCGGTCGTGAGGCGGTCGTGAGGCGGCGCGCGGCGGGCGGCCGGCCGGCGGGCGGGCGGGCGGCCGTGAAGCCGCTGGACCCGCGGCTGCTGCGGTACGCGCGGGCCGCGCGCGGGTACCTCGCGCTGACGGTCGTCCTCGGGGTGCTGACGGGCGGGCTCGTGGTGGCGCAGGCGCTCCTGCTCGCGCACGCGCTGGGCTCGGCCGTCGCGGAGGGCGCCCCCCTCGCGGCCGTCGCGCCGCACGTCGGCGGGCTGCTCGCGGTCGTCGGGGCCCGCGCGGTCGTCGTCGCCGTGCAGGAGCGGTACGCGCACCGGGCCGCGACGCGCGCCGTCGCGGAGCTGCGCGAGCGCGTCGTCACGCACGCCGCCGCGACCGGCCCCCGCCGCACCGGCGACGACGGCGCGGGCGTCGTGACGCTCGCGACCCGCGGCCTCGACGCGCTCGAGCCGTACTTCGTGCGCTACCTGCCCCAGCTCGTGCTGGCGGCGACGCTCACGCCCGCGACGCTCCTCGTCGCCCTGCGGCTCGACTGGGTGTCGTTCGCGGTGCTGGCCGGCACGATCCCGCTCGTGCCGGTGTTCATGTGGCTCGTCGGCGTCATGACGCAGGGCCGGTCGGCGCGGGGGCTCGCGACGATGGAGCGGCTCGGCTCCCAGGTGCTCGACCTGCTCGCCGGCCTGCCGACGCTCCGCGCGTTCGGCCGCGAGCGCGGGCCCGAGGCGCGCGTCCGGGCCCTGGGTGACGCGCACCGCCGCGCCACCACCGGGACGCTGCGGATCGCGTTCCTGTCCGGCATGGTGCTGGAGCTGCTCACCACGCTGTCCGTCGCGGTCGTCGCCGTGGGCGTCGGCCTGCGGCTCGTGCACGGCGGGCTCGACCTCGTCACCGGTCTCGCGGTCCTCGTGCTGGCGCCCGAGGTGTACGCGCCGCTGCGCGCGGTGGGTGCCCAGTTCCACGCGTCGACCGACGGCGTCGCGGCGGCCGACCGGGCGTTCGCCGTCCTCGACGCCCCGCTGCCGGCACCGGGCCGCGTCCCGGCGCCCGACGTGTCGCGCGGCGCGGTCGAGGTCCGCGGGCTCGGCGTGCGCGCCCGCGGCGGCTGGGCGCCCGCCGGCGTGGACGTCACGCTGCGGCCCGGGCGGGTGGTCGCGCTCGTCGGGCCGTCCGGCGCGGGCAAGACGACGACCGTCGAGGCGCTGCTGGGCCTGCTGACGCCTGACGCCGGGACCGTGCGGCTGGTGGGCGCGGAGGGCACCGCCGTGGACGTCGCGGACGTCGACCCGGCGACGTGGTGGCGGCAGGTGACGTGGCTGCCGCAGCGCCCGGTGCTCGAGCCGGGCACGCTCGACGCCCTGCTGGGCTTCCCCGACCCCGCCGACCGCGCACGGGCGGCCGCGTGCACCGGTCTCGACGCCGTCGTCGCCACGCTGCCCGACGGGTGGTCCACCGTGCTCGGCACCGGCGGTGCCGGCCTCAGCGTCGGCCAGCGGCAGCGCCTGGCCCTCACACGTGCGCTCCTGCGCCCGACGGCGCTCGTCGTCCTCGACGAGCCCACCGCGCACCTCGACGCGGCGGGCGAGCGCGTCGTCCTCGACACGGTCGACGCCCTGCGCGCGGCCGGCAGCGCGGTGCTGCTCGTCGCCCACCGGCCGAGCCTGGTGGCGCGGGCGGACGACGTCGTGCCGGTCGGCGCCGCGGCGGACGACCTCGTCGGGGCGGGGACGCCGTGAGCGCGCCGACGACCGCGCGGGCCGGTGCACCGCGACGCGGCGCCACGACGCCGGGCGCGGACCTGGCACCCGCCCGACCGCCGCGCGGCACGCTGCGCCGCGCGGTCAAGCTGCTCGACGCCGACCCGCGCCGCGTCGCGCTCGCGGTGCTGCTCGGCACGCTCGCGCTCGGCTGCGCGGTCGCCCTCGCCGCGGTGTCGGCGTGGCTCATCGCCCGCGCGTCCCAGATGCCGCCGGTGCTCACGCTGTCGGTCGCGACCGTGGCCGTCCGCACGTTCGGGATCGGCCGCGGGGTGCTCCGCTACCTCGAGCGTCTCGTGTCGCACGACGTCGCCCTGCGCGGCATGGTCGCGCTGCGCACGACGCTGTACGCCCGGCTGGCCGCCGGCCGCGGCGAGGCCGTGCTCGCGGTCCGCCGCGGCGACCTGCTCGCCCGGGTGGGCGCGGACGTCGACGCCGTGGGCGACGTCGTGGTCCGCGGCCTGCTGCCCGGGGCGGTCGCCCTGGTGCTCGGGGTCGGCTCCAGCGCGGCGACGGCGCTGTTCTGGCCGCCGGCCGGCCTGGCTCTCGCCGCGTGCCTCGTGCTGGCGGGCGTCGTCGTGCCGTGGGTGACCGCGGTCGGCGCGCGGCGCGCCGAGGAGCGCGGGGTGCAGGCGCGCGCCGACATGACGGCCACGGCGCTCGGCGTCCTCGACGACGCGGGACCGCTCGCGGTCGCGGGGCGCCTCGACGCCGAGCTCGCGGCCCTGCGCGACGCCGACCGCCGGCTCGCCGCCGCGGCCGACGCGGGCGCCCGTCCCGCCGCGCTCGCCGCCGCCCTCGGGCAGCTCGCGGTGGGGCTGGCCGTCGTGGCCGCCCTCGCCACCGGCGTGCCGGCCGTGGCGGCGGGGCTGCTCGCCCCGGTCGAGCTCGCCGTCGTCGTCCTCACGCCGCTCGCGGCGTTCGAGGCGACCTCGGTGCTGCCGGCCGCGGCGGTGCAGGTCCAGCGCGCACGAGCGGCGGCCGCGCGGGTCCTCGCGCTGCTCGACGACGCGGGACCGGCCGCACCGGCGCGGGACGTCGGGGCCGCGGCGCCGTCGGGTGGCACGGCCGACGACCCGGCGCGCGGCGCCCGGGCGACCGGTCCGCACCTGCGCGCGGACGCCCTCGCGTGCGGGTGGCCCGCGCGCGCGCCCGCCCTCGCCGACGTCGGCGTCACGCTGGCCCCGGGCCGCTGTGTCGCGGTGGTCGGCCCCAGCGGCGCCGGCAAGACGACGCTGCTGCTCACGCTGGCGGGGCTCCTGCCACCGGTGGCCGGCTCCGTGCGCCTGGACGACGCGGACGTCGCCGCGCTGCCGCGCGCACGGGTCGTCCGGGCCGTCGTCGCGACCACCGAGGACGCCCACGTGTTCGGCACCACCGTGCTGGAGAACCTGCGCGTGGCGCGCGGAGACGTCACCGAGGCCGAGGCGGCCGACGCGCTCGCGCGGGCGGGCCTGGGCGACTGGCTCGCCGCCCTGCCGGCCGGCCTGCGCACCGTGCTCGGCCCCGACGGACGCACCGTCTCGGGCGGCGAGCGCCGCCGGCTGCTGCTCGCGCGCGCCGTCGTGGCCGACGCTCCCCTGCTCCTCGTCGACGAGCCCGCCGAGCACCTCGACCCCGCGACCGCCGACGCCCTGCTCGACCGCCTGTGGCACCTGCCACCGACGCGGGCGGGCACGGCGCGCGGCGTGCTCGTGGTGACGCACCGGCTCGCCACCCTGGCCGCCGCCGACGAGGTGCTCTGGGTGGAGCACGGGCGCGTCGCCGCACGGGGCCCGCACGCGCGGCTGCTCGCCGACGTGCCGGGCTACCGTGAGGCCGTGGAGTCCGAGCGCAGCACCGACGCGACCGCGGGCGCCCGCCCGTGACGGCCCGGCCCGTCGAGCCGCCGCGGCCCGTGACGCCGCAGGCGTCGCCCGCGCACCCGGTCGGCGCGCCGTTCGAGGACGGCGTGCTCACCGAGGTGACGGGCGTCCCGGCGCCCCTGACCGGCGACGCCCTGACCGACCTGCTCGACGCGGTCCTCGCCGTCGCGGGCCAGCTCGAGCTGCCCGCGGTGCTCGACCGGTTCGTGCAGGTCAGCGCGGCGCTCACGCACGCGCGCTACGGCGCCATCAACGTCCTGGACGAGACGGGGACGTCGACGACCTTCGTCTACACGGGCGTCCCCACCGCGGTGGCCCGCATGCTCGACCACCCGCCGCTCGCGCAGGGCGTCCTCGGGCAGATCCCGCTCGACGGCGCGCTGCGCCTCGACGACCTGACGCAGCACCCGGCGTTCGGCGGCTGGCCCGCGCACCACCCGCCCATGGGGTCCTTCCTCGGCGCGTCGGTCAAGGTCGGCGAGCACGTGTACGGGCAGCTGTACCTGTCCGAGAAGGAGGGCGGCGGGCCGTTCGACGCGCAGGACGAGGAGCGGGTCGTCGCGCTCGCCGCCGCCGCGGGCGTGGCCGTCGCGAACGCGCGCCTGTGGGCCGGCGCCGCCCGCCGCGAGCACTGGCTGCGCGCGGGCCAGGAGATCACGACGATGCTGCTCGAGGGCGTGGACGAGGAGGACGCGCTCGCGCACATCGCCCGCACCGCCCGGCAGGTCGCCGGTGCCGACACGGCCGCGCTCGCCCTGCCGGGCCTGGGCGGCGAGCTGTTCGTCGAGCTGGCGGACGGCTACCTCGGCGACGAGCTCACGGGCCTCGTCATGCCGCGCGACGGGCGGGCGTGGACCGCGCTCGAGGAGGGCATCGGCCTGCTCGTGCCGTCCCTCAGCACGTCGCGGACCGTCAAGGTCGACCAGATGCGCGCCTTCGGGCCCGCGATGTACGCGCCGCTGCAGTCCTCGGGGCGCGGCGTCGGCGTGCTCGTCCTGCTGCGCCGGATCGGGTCGACGCCGTTCGACGAGAGCGACCTCGCGACCGCGCAGTCGTTCGCGTCGCAGGCCGCGCTCGCGTACGTGCTGGCGGAGGCGCGGCACGCGCAGGACGTCGCCGCGCTGCTCGACGAGCGCGAGCGCATCGCGCGCGACCTGCACGACCTCGCCATCCAGCAGCTGTTCGCGACCGGCATGCAGCTCGAGACCGTGCGCCGGCGGGCCGCCCGCGGCGTCGACGCCACCGAGCTCACCGACATCGTCGAGCAGGCCCTCGACAACGTCGACAGCTCGGTCCGCCAGATCCGCCGGATCGTGCACGCGCTGCGCGACCCGGACGCCGCGACGGGCCTGGTGGAGCGGCTGCGCCGCGAGGCGTCGCTCGCGCGGACGGGGCTGGGCTTCGCGCCGTCCCTCCTGCTCACGCTCGACGGCGCGCCGCTGACGCCCGGCGACGGCGAGGCGGAGGACCGGCTCGACGAGCGGCTGGGCGCCGACCTCACCGACGACGTCGTCGCGGTCGTCCGCGAGGGGCTGGCGAACGCGGCGCGGCACGCGCACGCGTCGTCCGTCGTCGTCCGGGTCGCCGTGCGCGGCCGTGGGCACACCGGGTCGGTCGCGGTCGAGGTCGAGGACGACGGCGCGGGGCTGCCCGCGGTGCGCGAGCGCAGCTCCGGCACCGGGAACCTCGCCGCACGGGCGCGCGGGCACGGCGGCACCTTCACGCTCGACACGTCTCCGAGCGGCCGCGGCGCGCTCCTGACGTGGCAGGCGCCCCTCGGCTGAGGCGCCCGGCCCGGCAAGCCGTGGCAGAGCGGGTCGCGGCAGGGCAGCCGGGGCGTCAGTGCCCGGGCTCGGACCGCCAGCCGGCGTGCTTGCGCGACGCCACCCACGCAGCGACCTGGGTGCGCCGCTGCAGGCCCATCTTCGCGAGCAGCGACGTGATGTGGTTCTTCACGGTCTTCTCCGCGACGCCGAGGCGCTCGGCGATCTCCCGGTTCGACATGCCCTCGCCGATGAGGTCGAGCACGCGCAGCTCGCTCGGCGTCAGGCCCTCGGTCGGGTCCTCGTGGCCCGCACGGCGCCGGGCGACCGTGCGCTCGTCGAGGAGCGTGCGCCCCGCCGCGACCGCGCGGATGACGTCCGTGATCTCGGCCCCGCGCACGCTCTTGAGCAGGTAGGCCGCCGCACCCGCATCGAGGGCCGCCGCGAGGGCGTCGTCGTCGTCGAACGACGTCAGCACGATGGCGCGGGCGGACGGCAGCTGCTCGCGCACCGCCGTCAGCAGGTCGATGCCCGTGCCGTCGGGCAGCTGCAGGTCGACGAGCAGGACCTGCGGACGCACGAGCGCCGCACGCCGCACGCCGTCCGCCACCGAGCCCGCCTCCGCGACGACGGTCATGCCGTCGGTCCGCTCCACCACCTCGGCGATGCCGCGCCGCACGACCTCGTGGTCGTCGACGATCATCACGGTCACGGGGCCCGGGCGGGCGCCGGCGTCGGCCGCCGGCGTCGGTCGGCTGGCGTTCGGCTGGCTGGGGACGGGCACGGTGGCATCGTAGCGAGCCATGACGACGATCCTGCTCCCGACCACGGTCGACGGCGTGCCGCGGCTGCGCGCCGGCGTGCGCGCGGTGCCCTACGACGTCACGGCTCCCCCGCCGCCCGAGGCGGCTGACGCCGACGCGGTCGTCGTCTGGGGCAACCCCGACGACCGGCTGGCCGAGCTGGCGCGCGCGGCGCGGCGCGCGCGGTGGGTGCAGGCCCTCGCCGCCGGGCCCGACGCGGTGCTCGCCGCCGGGTTCGGCGAGGACGTCGTCGTGACGTCCGGGCGCGGGCTGCACGACGCCACGGTCGCCGAGCACGCGCTGGCGCTCGTGCTGGCCTGCGTGCGGCGCGTGCCCGACCTCGTCCGCGCGCACGACGCCCACCGGTGGGCCGGCGAGCTGGGCGGGCGGCAGCCGCTGCACCCGCCCGGCGAGGTCCGCACGCTCCTCGACGCGCACGTGACCGTGTGGGGCTTCGGCTCGATCGCGGCCCGGCTCGCGCCGCTGCTGCGGGGCCTCGGCGCCGACGTGACCGGCGTGGCGCGCACGGCCGGCGAGCGCCACGGGTTCCCCGTCGTGACGCCGGACGACCTGCCGGACGTCCTGCCGCGCACCGACGTCCTCGTCGCGCTCCTGCCCGACCTGCCCACCACGCGCGGTGCCGTGGACGCCCGCGTGCTCGGGCTGCTGCCCGCGCGCGCGTGGGTCGTCAACGCCGGTCGCGGCAGCACCCTCGACGAGGACGCGCTGCTCGCGGCCGTCCGCGGCGGCCGGCTCGCCGGGGCCGCGCTCGACGTCGTCGCCACCGAGCCGCTGCCCGCGTCGTCCCCGCTGTGGGACGAGCGACGCGTGCTCGTCAGCCCGCACGCCGCGGGCGGGCGACCGGTCGGCTGGACGGCGCTGGTCGAGGACAACGTCGCGCGATTCGTGGCCGGACGGCCGCTGCGCAACGTCGTCGAACGCGAGGACGCCGGCGCCTGACGCCTACCAGCGCCCGTTGCGGGGCCGCGGCTGGCACCGCGGGCACGTGTAGGACGACCGGTTCATGAACTCGTCGCGCCGCACGGGCGTGCCGCAGCGCGGGCACGGCCGGCCCTCCTGGCCGTACACGGCGAGCGACCGGTCGAAGTACCCCGAGGCGCCGTTGACCTTGACGTACAGCGCGTCGAAGCTCGTGCCGCCCGCCGCGAGCGCGGCCGTCATCACCTCGGCGGCGCCGTCGAGCGCCCGCCCCACCTCGGGGCGGCGCAGCGTGTCCGTCGGCCGCGCGTAGTGCAGGCGCGCACGCCACAGGCCCTCGTCGGCGTAGATGTTGCCGACCCCGCTCACGAGCGTCTGGTCGAGCAGCGCCCGCTTGAGGCCCGTGCGGCGCCGGCGCACCTGGTCGACGAGCGCGGTCCGGTCCAGCGCGGGGTCCAGCAGGTCCCGGGCGATGTGCGCGACCGGGCCGGGGACGACGGGCCGGTCGGACCCGAGACCGCCCGGCCGGCCGTCGGCCGTCGGCACGAGGTCCGGCACCGAGAGGTGCCCGAACGTCCGCTGGTCGACGAAGTCGAGCGCGGACCCGTCGTCGAGCGCGAGGCGCACGCGCAGGTGCGGGTGGTCGACCCACCCGGTCGGGCCGGGGGCCGCGACGGGGTCGGGGGCGGCGGCGGGGTCGGGGGCGGCGGCGGGGTCGGGGCCGGCGACGAGGTCGGGGGCGTCCGCCGCGGTCCCGGGCGTGGCGGTGGCCGCGGCCGGCCCGCGCACGAGCAGCTGCCCGCTCATGCCGAGGTGCGCCATCAGGGCGTCGTCGCCGCGGCCCGCGCCCTCGTCGAGCAGCAGCCACAGGAACTTGCCGCGGCGCACCGCGGCCTCGAGCCGCCGGCCGGTGAGCCGCGCCGCGAAGTCGCGGGGCCCGCCGTCGTGGCGACGCACCGAGTAGTCGCGGTGCACCGCCACGTCGACGACGGTACGGCCGAGGACGTGCCGGGCGAGGCCGTCCCGGACGGTCTCGACCTCGGGCAGCTCGGGCACGGTCAGGCCCCGGCGGCACCCGTGCCGGGCGCGTCCGGCACGGCGTCGCGGGCGGCGGCGAGGGCCGTGTACGCGGCCGCGGCGGCCTCCTGCTCGGCGAGCTTCTTCGCCGTGCCGGTGCCGCTGCCCCGCACCTCACCACCCACCACGGCGTGCGCCGTGAACGTGCGGGCGTGGTCGGGGCCCTCGCCGGTGACCTCGTACGTCGGCGCGCCGAGCCCCAGCAGGGCCGAGAGCTCCTGCAGCGACGTCTTCCAGTCGAGGCCGGCGCCGAGGTCGGCGGCGGCCTGCAGCGTGGGCCGCACGAGCCGGTCGACGAGCTCGCGCGCCGTCTCGAGGCCGTGGGAGAGGTAGACCGCGCCGAACAGCGCCTCGAGCGTGTCGGACAGGATCGAGTCCTTGTCCGCGCCGCCCGTCGCGAGCTCGCCCTTGCCGAGGAGCAGGTACGCCCCCAGCTCGAGCGTGCGGGCGACGCGCGCGAGGGCGCGCTGCGACACGGTCGCGGCCCGCATCTTCGCCAGGTCACCCTCGGACAGGTCCGGGTAGGCGCGGTAGAGGTGCTCGGTGACCACGAGCCCCAGGACGGTGTCGCCGAGGAACTCGAGGCGCTCGTTGGTCGGGATGCCACCCGCCTCGTGCGCGAACGACCGGTGCGTCAGCGCGAGCACGAGAAGCTCGGGGTCCAGGCGGACCCCGAGCTTCTCGAGGAGCGAGTCGGCAGCCGAGACCGCACGGGCGCCGCGGTGGGCGTCAGGTGTGCCGGTCATCGGGCCGGGAAGGTCAGCTCGCCTCGTGCTCGCTGCGCACGGCCTCCGCGTACCGGCGGCCGTTGTAGGCACCGCAGGTCGGGCAGGCGACGTGCGGCTGCGTGTGCGACTTGCACTGGGGGCACGTCGTGAGCGTCGTGGCAGTGGTCTTCCACTGCGACCGACGCGCACGGGTGTTGCTGCGCGACATCTTGCGCTTGGGAACCGCCACGGTCAGCTCTCTCTCTGTTCGTCGTCAGTGCTCGTCAGGCCGCCGAGGGCTGCCCAGCGAGGGTCGATCGTCTCGTGCTGGTGGTCCGGGTCGTCCGCGAGCCGCGCGCCGCACTCCGAGCACAGGCCCGGGCAGTCCGGACCGCACAGCGGCCGGAACGGCAGCGCGGTCACGACCGCGTCCCGCAGCGCGGGCTCGAGGTCGACCAGGTCGTCCTCCAGCTCGCGCACGTCCTCGTCCTCGTCACCCTCCGCCACCGCGGCCTGCGCCCGCTCGGGGTACACGTACAGCTCCTGCAGCGGCACGTCGAGAGGCTCGACGACACGCTCCAGGCACCGCACGCACTCCCCGACGGCCTCGCCGCGGATCGAGCCGGTGACCAGCACACCCTCCATGACCGCCTCGAGCCGCAGGTCCAGCTCGAGGTCGCTCCCGGACGGGACGCCGATCATGCCGGTGCCGAGCTCGTCGGGTGCAGGCACCGTCCGCGCGACCGTCCGCGTCGATCCCGGACGTCGGCCGAGCTCGTGGGTGTCGAGCACGAACGGCGAGCGGGGATCGAGGTGGGCAGAACGCACGGTCCGGTCCCCTCGTTTCCTGTGGCCCGTCCGACGCGCGGGCGCGCCGGGACGGTGTGGTGCGGTGTGATGACGAGTCGGCCCCGCCGCGACCGGCCGGACCAACCGACAACTGTACGGCACCGTCGCGGGGTGCCCAAACCGTCGGTCGCGCGGGGCGAGGCCGACGGGTCGCGCAGGGTCGCCGGCGGTCAGGCGCTCTCGCCCGGCTGCAGCCGTCCCGCGAGCTTCGCGCGGCCCGCCTGCACCTGGCTCAGCACCTTGCCGAGGTCGATCTCGAAGTCGGCGAGCCGCCGGTCGCAGTAGTCGTCGGCGTCGCGGCGCAGGCCGTCGGCCGTCTCCTCGGCGTCCGCGACGATCCGCGCCGCGCGCGCCTGCGCCTCCGCGACGACCGCCTCCTGCTCCACGAGCTCCGCCGCGCGCGCACGTGCCCGCGCCAGCAGGGCCTCGGCCTCGGCGTGCGCCGCCGCCCGGGCGGCGTCCGCGTCGGCCAGCACCGCGTCGGCGCGCTGCAGCTGCGCCGGCAGGGCGTCGCGCACCTGCTCGACCAGCTCCAGGATCTCCGCGCGGTTCACCAGCACCGACGACGACATGGGCATCGCCCGCGCCGCCGCGACGGCCTGCTCGATGGCGTCGAGCACCCCCGCGACGCCGCCCGTGCGCTCCTCGTCGACCTCGTGCGCGCCCTGCTGCGACCCGGTCTGCTCCGTCATCGTCCGTCCCCTCCCTCGCGGGCCCGCGCGCCGAGCGCCCGGTGCACCGCCGCCGCCACCGGCGCGGGCACGAGGTCGTCGACCCGACCCCCGTGCCGCGCCACGTCCTTCACCAGCGACGACGCGACGTGCGCCAGCGCCGGGTCACCCAGCACGAAGACCGTCTCCACCCCGGACAGGTGCCGGTTCATCAGCGCCATCGGCACCTCCGCGTCGACGTCCGCGCCGCCCCGCAGGCCCTTGACCACCGCGACCGCGCCGAGATCGCGCACCAGGTCGACCAGCAGGCCCCGCGTCCCGACGACGCGCACGCCGTCCACGTCCGCGAGCGCCTCGGCCGCCAGCGCGACCCGCTCGTCGGCGGTCAGCAGGGGCTGCTTGGTGGAGTTGTGCGCCACCGCGACCACGACCTCGTCGAACAGCGCGCGGGCGCGCCGCACGACGTCCACGTGACCGAGCGTCAGCGGGTCGAACGACCCGGGGCACACCGCGATCCTCACGCACGCCAACCTACGTCACGGACCCGTGACGGCACGCGACGGACGCCCCGCGTGCCGCCGTCCGGACGCGCGGACCGGTGAGGCGCCGCGCCGCGCCGTCCCGGGTCGTCGCCCGCCGGGGCGGGCGGCGCTAGCGTCCGGGCGCATGGACGACCCCCGGCCGGCCCGGGCCGACGACGTGCCCGCCATCCGGACCGTGTGCGCGCTGGCCTACGCCGAGAACCCGCTCATGGCCTGGGTGCTGCCGGTCCGCTCGACGCGCGCGGACGCGTGCGCCGCGTGGCTCGGGCCCGCGCTCGAGCGGTACGTGGCCGTGGGGCACGTCGACGTGCTCACGGCCGGTGCGGCGGGGGTCGGTGGCGCGCCCGCCGACGAGGTGGTCGCCGTCGCGGCGTGGCGGCCCCGGCACGCCGACGACGCGCCCGAGCCCCCACCGCGCCTCCCCCGGCCCGCGGGCGTGCTGCGGGCGCTCGTCGGCCCGTCGCGCGCCGACGAGGTCCTCACGGCCCTCGCCGGCACGGCCGCGCACGCGCCCGCCCGCGCCGGCGCCTACCTCAACTACCTCGCGGTCCACCCGGCGTACCAGCGGCGCGGGCTCGGCGGCGTCCTGCTGCGCCACGGGCTGCACGCGCTGGCCGGCTCGCCGTGGCGCGGCACGCCGTGGCTGGCGACGAGCGACCCGACGAACGTGCCGTTCTACGCCCGGCACGGGTTCGCCGCGACGGGCGCGTTCACGCTCGGCGCGGACGGGCCGCGGCTGACGGTCATGCACGGGCGCGGCTGACGCCCGGCACGTCCCCCGGGCGGGCGGATCGCCCTCAGGCGGGCCGCTCGCCGAACCACACGTGCGTCTCGCCGTAGCGCCGGTCGTCGAGCGCGACCAGCGGCGCGGGCCACACCGGCGCACCCGCGCGCGTCGAGCGCTCCACCACCACGACGCCGCCGGGCGCCGTGCACCGGGCGACGCCGTCGAGCGCCGTGGCCAGCGCCGCGTCCGCGAGGTCGTACGGCGGGTCGAGCAGCACGAGGTCGAACGCGGGGTCCGTGAGCCGCGCGAGGTACCGGTCGACGGTGTCCGCGACGACGTCGACGCGCCCGGCGAGGTCCAGCGCCCGGACGTTGCGGCGGCACGCGTCCACGGCGACCCGCGCGGTGTCGACGAGGACGACGTGCACCGCGCCGCGGCTGGCCGCCTCGAGCCCGAGCGCGCCCGAGCCCGCGTACAGGTCGAGGACCCGCGCGCCGTCGACCGCGTCGAGGTGCTCGAGCCGGGAGAACAGCGCCTCCCGCACGCGCTCGCTCGTGGGGCGGGTGCCCTTGGCGGGCACCACGAGCGTCCGCCCGCCGGCCGCACCCGCCACGATCCGCGTCATGCCCGCACCCCCGCCCGGGGCGCCGACGTGCCGTCGCCCGCGCCCTCCATCGTCCGCTCCAGCCAGCTCTTCTCGTGCGTCGAGGACCCGACGACCACCGCGACGGCCGACAGCACGAGCTGGGCCGTCAGCAGCGGCGTCGTCACGGTCGCGAGCCCGATCGCGACCCAGAGCGGCAGCAGGCACAGCGCGACCAGGTCGGGGCCGCGCGCGATGATCGCGAGCGCGCCGGTCGGCACCGCACCGGCGGGCGTCGCGACGAGGTTCTTGCCCCAGTCCGGCGCCGGCCGGTAGGCGGCGCGCACCGCGGCGGCCGCCCACACGGGCGTCGACGCCACCGCCAGCACGAGCCAGTCGACGAGCGGGCCGTCGGCCCAGCGCGCCACGGCCGCGAGCGTCGCGGCGGACCACACGAGCGCGACCAGACCGGGCACCACCATCCGCAGCCGCCGCACGGTCGTGTGCCGCAGCGGCAGCGTCCGGTCGAGGACGGGGGCCATCTCCGCCCACCGCGCGCCGTCCGCGCCCGCGCTGGCCGCCGCGCCGCCGCCCAGGACGACGGCGAGCACGACGCCGACCGGGCTCGCGAGCTGCGGCACGACCGTCGTCAGCACCGGGACCAGGACCGCGACGACCAGCTGCACGAGGTGGCGCGGCGAGCGGCGCAGCAGCACGAGGTCGGCCGTGACCAGCGCCGACCCGGGCCCGCGCACCGTCCGCAGGCGCGACGACCGGCGCCGCGCCGGCCGCAGGACCCCGCCCGCGAGCGCACGCCCGAGCTCGCGCGAGTCGAGGGACACGACGGCGCCGACGGCCTGGGTCGCGACCGACCCGCTCTCGCGGACCGTGCGTGCGGGCAGCCGGCCGAGCCGCGCGTCGACGAGCCAGCCGAGCGCGGCGACGGCGGCGCCCGCCACGGCGACCAGCGCCCACGGGGGGACGGGCAGGCTCGCGGGCGCCGCCCCGGTCGCCACGAGCGCGACCGCGGTGAGCGGCGCGGCGACGAGCAGCAGGTCCCCCGCGAGCGCGGTCGTGCGCCGCGGCACGCCCGACGACTGCACGAGGGCGGCGGCGAGCACGAGCGCCGCGCCTCCGGCGGCCCCCACGAGCACGGACCACACCAGCGCGTCGCCCGACCGTCCGAGCAGTCCCGCCTCGAGGAGGACGACGACGACCGCGCCGGCGAGCGCGGCCAGCACGGGCAGCCGGACGGCGGCCGGCCGCAGGAGCCCGCGCCGGTCCACGGGCAGCGTGAGCCACCACGCACCCTCGGCGCCGCCCGCCCCGACCGGCCCGAGCCGGCCCGCGAGCGACACGAGCGCACCGGCCGCGGCCAGGAGCAGGACGGCGACCACCACGGGCAGGCTCAGCCCGCCGGGGGTCGCGACGTCGGGCGGCGGGGGCAGCGCGACGCGCAGCTGCTGGACGACGCCGAGCGCGATGCCGACCGCGATCGCGACGCTCAGCACGGCCGCGTACACGTCGCCGAGCAGGGCGCCGACGTGCGCGTCCGCGCGGACGCGCGCCGCCTCCGCGGTGAAGCGCCGGATCGACCGTGCCGCCGGCACGGGGCCCGTCTCGAACGGGCGCACGGCCGTCACAGCACCACCCGCGCGATCCGTGCGGCGGCCTCGTCGGCGTCGACCACCTCGACGGCACGCTCGTCGACGTGCACCGCCGTGTCGCAGACCTCGCGCACCAGCTCGGCGTCGTGCGTCGCGAGCAGCACCGCACCCCCGGCGGCGGTCTCGGCGCGCAGCCGCTCGGCGAGGCGCGCGCGCATGGCGCGGTCCAGCCGCTGCTCCGGCTCGTCGAGCACGAGCAGCGAGCGCGGCCGCGCGAAGCCGGCGGCGAGCAGGAGGCGACGACGCTGCCCGGAGGACAGGGCCACCGGCAGCGCCCGCGCGTGCTCCGCGAGGCCGAACTCCTCGAGCAGCTCCGCGACGCGGTCGCGCGCTGCGACCACGCCGTGCCCGCGGGCCGTCAGGTACAGGTGCTCGGCGGCCGTCAGCGCCGGGAAGTACGCGTCGTCGTCGAGCACGCCGGCGACCTCACGACGGAACTCCGGCTCGCGCTCGTCGACCGGGCGCCCGAGCACCTCGACGCGGCCCGCGAGCGGCGTGAGCAGCCCCAGCACGGTCTTGAGGACCGTCGACTTGCCGGACCCGTTGGCGCCGACGAGCGCGACGGCGCGGCCGGCCCCGACCGTGAACGTCACCGGCGGGCACACGGGCGTCGCCCCGTAGCCCACCTCGACGTCGTGCACGCGGACCACGGGTGTCGCCATGCCGGTCAGGGTAGTGCGGCCGACGCGGGCGGCCGGGCCGCGTCACGTGCGGTCGAGGTACTCCTCGCGCTCCCCCGCGAGCTGCTGCTCGATCGCGGCACGCAGCGCGGGCCACGTCGCGAGCTCGGCGTCCTGCGCGACCAGGCCGCGCGCGTCCGCCCGCGCCGTGTCGATGACGTCCGCGTCGCGCGTGACGCGCAGGAGGCGCAGCGAGCTGCCGCGCCCGTGCTGCGCCG
This sequence comes from Cellulomonas sp. NPDC057328, assembly GCF_042667215.1. NCBI lineage: Bacteria > Bacillati > Actinomycetota > Actinomycetes > Micrococcales > Cellulomonadaceae > Cellulomonas > Cellulomonas sp. NPDC057328. Next base: position 21,754 of record NZ_JBHUZW010000023.1, read on the forward strand.
CCCCCAGCACGTCGCCCTCGTGCCGCAGCTCGAGGTCGAGCGCGGCGAGGCGGAACCCGTCGGTCGTGCTCGCGAGCGTCTCGAGGCGCGTGTGCGCGTCGGTGCCGGGCTCCGCCGCGCTGACGAGCAGGCACAGACCCGGGCGCGTGCCGCGACCCACGCGGCCGCGGAGCTGGTGCAGCTGGGACAGCCCGAACCGGTCGGCGTCGAGCACGACCATCACGGTGGCGTCGGGGACGTCGACGCCGACCTCGATCACCGTCGTCGACACGAGCACGGGGGCCGCGCCGGACGCGAACGCCGCGAACGCGCGGTCCTTCTCGTCGGGCGCCATGCGGCCGTGCAGCACCCCCACGCCGACGTCCGCGAGGTCCGGGCGCGCGCGCAGCTCGTCGGCCACCTCCGTGACGGCCCGCAGAGGACGGCGCGGCGGCGCCGCACCCCCGCCGACCGTCTCCACGGCCTCCGCGAGGAGGTCCGCGCCCTCGTCGTCGTCGGACGGCCCGCCCGGCGCCTCGTCCGCCTCGATCCGCGGGCACACGACGTACGCGCGCCCGCCCCGGTCGACCTCCTCGCGCACGCGCTGCCACGTGCGGTCCGTCCAGCGCGGGTTGTCGGCCGGCACGGTGTGGGTCGTGATGCCGGCGCGCCCCGCGGGCACCTCGTCGAGCACCGACGTCTCCAGGTCGCCGAACACCGTCATCGCGACCGTGCGCGGGATCGGCGTCGCCGTCATCACGAGCGTGTGCGGCGTGCGCGCCGCCTTCGCGCGCAGGGCGTCCCGCTGCTCGACGCCGAACCGGTGCTGCTCGTCGACGACCACGAGGCCGAGGTCCGCGATCTGCACCTGCTGGGACAGCAGGGCGTGCGTGCCGACGACGATGCCGGCGCGCCCGCTCGCCGCGTCGAGCAGCGCCTCGCGCCGGGCCGCCGCGGGCAGCGACCCGGTGAGCAGCGCGACGCGCGTGGCGTCCTCCGCGCCGCCGAGGAACCCGCCGTCCGCGAGGTCCCCCAGCAGGGTGCGCAGGGTCCGCGCGTGCTGGGCCGCGAGCACCTCCGTCGGCGCGAGCAGCGCCGCCTGCCCGCCCGCGTCGACGACCTGCAGCATCGCGCGCAGCGCGACGACCGTCTTGCCCGAGCCGACCTCGCCCTGCAGCAGGCGCTGCATGGGACGCGGCGCGGCGAGCTCCGCCGCGATCTCCTCGCCCACGGTGCGCTGGCCGGCCGTGAGCGCGAACGGCAGCCGCGCGTCGAACGCGTCGAGCAGGCCGCCGGCGCGCCGCGGGCGGGCCACCGCCTCCTCCTGCGCGACGCGCTCCCGCCGCCGCGCGAGCTCGGCCTGCAGCACGAGCGCCTCCTCGTAGCGCAGCCGGTCGCGGCCGCGGCGCCACTCCTGCTCGTCGGCGGGGACGTGCACGAGCCGCAGGGCCTCGAGCAGGGTCGGCAGCCCGTGCCGCTCGCGCAGGTGCACCGGCACGGGGTCGGGCACGTCCTCCTCGCGCAGCGGGTCGAGGACCGTGCGCACCGCCTGCGCGACCTTCCACGACTCGAACCCGGCGAACGCCGGGTAGACGGGGATCGGGCGGCTCGCGTCGAGCAGCGCCTCCTCCTCGTCGTGCGCGTCGTCCTCGGCGCCGAACAGCCGGCACTCCGGGTGCATGAGCTGCAGCGTGCCGCGGTACAGCGACACGACGCCGGTGAAGAGCCCGCGGCGGCCGGTGCGCAGCTGGCTCTCGCGCCACTCCAGCTTGCGCCGGTGCGTCGCGAAGAACGTGAGCTCGATCCGGCTCGTGCCGTCCGTGATCGTCGACTGCAGCAGCCCCTTGCCCTGCGCGGTCGTGCGCAGCGACGTCCGCACGACCTCCGCCACGACCGTGACGTGCTCCCCGACGGCCAGGTGCGTCATGTCCGTCAGCGACGCCGCCTCGGCGTACCGGCGGGGGTAGTGCCGCAGCAGGTCCTCGGCCGTCTCGAGGCCCAGCTTGCCCAGCGCCTTGCCGGTCCGCGGGTTCGTCGCCCGCGCGAGCGGCACGGCGAGGGGGTCCGTCGTCAGCATCCGCGCCTCACCCTCGTGCCCGTCCCTCCGTGGTCCTCGTCGTCCGGCCCGCCGTGCGCGCGGCGCGGGTCAGTCGACACCCGCCCACCACCCCCGTGCGGCCGACGGCCCGACGACCACAACCTCCTGCTCCGCCAGCGCGTCGCGCAGCGCACCGGACGCCGCCTCCACCGCCGCCGGCGCCGCGTCGGCGTCGTGCACGAGCGTCACGGCCTGCGCCTCGGGGCGCGAGCGCACGAGGTCGCGCACCGCCGCGACGAGCGCGGGGACGTCGCCCGGCGGGTGGCCGGGGACCCGCACGGAGCGCAGGCGCCCGAGCGCGCCGCGGGCCGCGTCGCCGGCCGCGGGCGGGTCCGCGAGCGCGGCGAGGCACGCGACGACGGCCGCGCCGTCCGACCCCGCCGGCAGCACCGCCACCTCGGGGACGTCGGGGGACGCCGCCGCGGCCGGGACGTCCACGGCCGGGACGTCGCCGACCGCGTCGAGCACCAGGACGGTCGCCGCCTCGGTGTCGACCGCGGCGCGCCGCACGTGCGCCGGGTCCGGCGGCACCCCCGGCCCCGTGACGAGCGCGACGGCCCCGGCCGTCGCGAACCATCCCGCGAGCCCGGGCGACGCCGTGACGACCACGAGCCCCGGCCCGGCGACGACGCCCGGCTCGACCGCGCGGACGAGCACCCGGTCGCGCGCCGCCGCCGGGACGAGCGCGAGCGCCGCCGCGGGGTCGTCCGTGTGCACGTGGGCGTGCCAGCGGTCGCCGGCGGCGACGACCGCGACGGCGTCCCCCACCGTGCGCAGCGCGGCCGCGAGGGCGTCGGCGTCCGCCCGCGACGCCTCGCGCGCGTCCGCGCCGCTGCGCACGAGCAGCATCACCTCGAACGCGCCGCCGCCCGACGCGCCGTGGCCCTCGTGGGCGTGCCCCGCGTGGGCCGCGTGCGCCGCGTGACCGGTGCGGCCGGTGCCGGGCGCGGGTGCGCCGGACGGCAGCCACGCGAGGTCGACGTCGACCGCGCCGGCGGGGGTCCGCGTGCGCAGCGCGTGCCCGAGGGCGTCGAGCACGACGAGCAGGGCGCACGCCCCCGCGTCGACGACGTGCGCGGCCCGCAGGACGTCGTGCCCGGCGCTGACCCGGCCCAGGTCGGCACGCGCCACGGCGAGCGCGTCCGCGAGGACGTCGGCCGCCGTGCGCGCCCCCGCTCCCGGCACCGCCGCGTCGCGGCCCACCGGCACCGCCGCGTCGCGGCCCACCGGCACCGCCGCGTCGCGGCCCACACGCGCGGCGACCTCGGCGGCGACGGTGAGGACGGTGCCCTCCTGCGGGTCGGGCACCGCGGCGCGCGCGGCGACCGCCGCGCGGGTGAGCGCCCCCGCGAGGTCGTCCCCCGCCTCCACGGCGGCCGCGAGGCCGACGAGCCACTGGCTGAGGATGATCCCGGAGCTGCCGCGCGCCGCCGTCGCGGCCCCGGTCGCGAGCGCACGTGCCACGGCGACCGCGTCCGCGCCGGCGGGCAGGGCCGCGACCGCGTCCGCCCCGCCCGAGACGGTCAGCAGCACGTTGGACCCCGTGTCGGCGTCCGGCACGGGGAAGACGTTGACGGCGTCGACGCGCTCGCGCGCGGCGGCGCAGGCCGTCCGGGCGCCCGCGGCCCAGGCACGCAGGACGACGGGGTCGCCGAGGGCGCCGTCACCACCGGCAGCACGCGCAGGGGCAGCATCCGGACCGGCAACAGCACCAGCACCGGCACCGGGCACGCCGGCACCGTCCCCGGGCTCCTGCCCGGCGCCGTCCCCCGGCCGCACCGCCATCCGTCGCCGCCCTCCGCCGTCGTCCCGGGACGCCCCTCGTGCGACCCGCGCACCGGGTCCGCCGGCGGCTCCCCGCCGCCGCGTCCACCGGAGCACTGTGCCGCACGGCGCCCACATTTGGGCGCCAGGACGTCGATGGGCTAGCCTTGTCCGGTTGCCCGGACCCCGTCCGGCATCCCCACCGACTTCCCGACGCATCGTCGTGCGGTCGTGGCCTGTCATCAGACCCCTGGTGACGGGCCCGGCCGAGGCCGCGTGCGCGGGTCGTGCACGAACCGGACCGCCCGCCGGCCCGGGACAGACCAGAACCAGGAGAAGATCGTGGCTGCCAACTGCGACGTCTGCGCCAAGGGCCCGAGCTTCGGGCACAGCATCTCGCACTCGCACGTGCGCACGAAGCGCCGCTGGAACCCGAACATCCAGCGGGTCCGCGTCGTCGTGGCGGGTACCCCGAAGCGCCTCAACGTGTGCACCTCGTGCCTCAAGGCCGGCAAGGTCCAGCGCGCCGTCTGAGACGCGCGCGGAGGCCTCCGTGCCGCGCCGCCGCCCCCGGGCGACGGCGCACCCGCACAGCAGGACCCGACGAGGGCCCGTGAGCACCGCTCACGGGCCCTCGTGCTGTGCCCGGACGGCACGCGGGCGGCCCGGTGACGGACCTGGCGATCCCTCGTGCGGCCGACGGCCCGTGTGGCACGCTGGCGTCATGGTCGAGCAGATCGACGAGGTCACCATCCGCCCCGCCACGCCCGACGACGCCCCGGCCATCGCCGACGTGCACGTCCGCTCCTGGCAGGAGGCGTACGCCGGCATCGTCCCGGACGAGTACCTGAGCGCGCTCGACGCCGAGGCGCGGTCGCGCCGCTGGCGCGAGCTGCTGGCGGCCGGTCCCGAGGACCGCGTCCGCACGTTCGTCGCGGAGGCCGGCGGCCGCCTGCTCGGCTTCGCCTCCTACGGCCCGTCACGCGACGAGGACGCGCGCCGCGGCGAGTGCGAGATCTACTCGATCTACCTGGACCCGGGCACGTGGGGCCGCGGGGTGGCTCGCGAGCTGATCCGCACGGTCGTCGCCGAGGCCGGCGAGCAGACGCCCCTGACGCTGTGGGTGCTGTCCGCGAACGAGCGCGCGCGGCACTTCTACCGCCGCCACGGGTTCCAGCCCGACGGCGTCGAGCGGCTCGACGACGTCGGCGGCGCCGAGCTCCTCGAGATCCGCTACCGCCGGGGCTGAGCCGGCGGGGTCGGCACCCGCACGGCCCGGGGTGCCTCAGTCCCCGAAGTGGTCCCAGCCCACGGCGCCGGGCCGCGGCGGCCGGCCGTCGACGAGCACGAGCTCGTCGGCCCGGTCCCGCACCACGCCGACCGGCCGGAAGCCGTCGGGCAGGGGTGCGCCCGGGGGGAACGTGGCCAGCAGGCCGTGGTCCTCGCCGCCCGCGAGCAGCCAGTCCTCGACCGGCACGTCGAGCACGTCGGCCGCGGGCGTGAGGCGCGCGACGTCGTCGGCGAGCACCGTGCGCGGCGCACCGAGGTCGAGCGTCACGCCGCTGGCGCGCGCGAGGCGGCGTGCGTCGCGCAGCAGCCCGTCCGACACGTCGAGCATCGCGGTCGCCCCCGCGCGGGCGGCGGCGGGTCCCGCCGCGACGACGGGCTCCGGCGACCGGTAGGCGGCGACCAGGCCGGCGTCGACGTCCGTGCGGCCGGCCGCGAGGAGCGCCAGGCCCGCCCCCGACCACCCGCAGCGCCCGGCGAGCGCGAGGACGTCGCCCGGGCGGGCCCCGGTGCGGCGCACGGCCGTGCGCCCCTCGAGGTCGCCGTGCGCGGTGACCGCCACGACGAGGACGGGGCCCGACGACAGGTCGCCGCCGACAACGCCGACGTCCAGCGGCCGGCACGCGTCCCCGAGGCCCGCCGCCAGGCCCTCCACCCACGTCACGGGCGTCGTACCGGGCACGACGAGGCCGACGACGAGCGCGGTCGGCCGCGCGCCCATGGCGGCGACGTCCGCGAGGTTCTGCATGGCGGCGCGGCGGCCGACGTCGGCGCCGGTCGACCAGTCGCGCCGGAAGTGCACGTCCTCGACGAGGACGTCGCAGGTGACGACGACGCGTCCGTCGGGCGCGGCGACCACGGCCGCGTCGTCGCCGGGCGGCACGAGCGTGCGCGACCCGACGGGCAGGTGGGGGAAGATCCGGTCGAGCAGGTCCTGCTCGGCGAGGTCACGGACGAGGGTGCTCTCGGCGGCCACGCGCACACGCTAGACGGTCGCGCGCCCGCACCGCGCACGCGGTCGTGGGGCGACCGGGCCGACGCGGCGGCGACGGGCCGACGGTGCCGACGGGCCCGCCCACCGACGCCGGGTACCGTGGGGCCGTGCCACGCCGCCCCACCCCGCTCCTCGTCGCCGCGGCCGTGGTCACCCTCGCGGCGTGCGCCCCGACCGTCGCGGTCGACGTCGCCCCGTACGCCACCGACCCCGTGTGCGCGTCGGTCGTGCTGGCCCTGCCGCCGCAGCTGTCCGACGACCTCCCCCGCCTCGACACGGACGCTCAGGCGACGGCCGCGTGGGGACGCCCCGACGCGGCCGTCGTCCTGCGCTGCGGCGTGGAGCCGCTGGGCCCGACGACGGACCGCTGCCAGTCGGTCGAGACGCCGAACGGGCCGACGACCGACTGGGTCGTCGTCGAGGACGACGGCGACTGGACGTTCACCACGTACGGCCGGGTGCCGGCGGTCGAGGTGCGCGTGCCGGAGGCCGTCACGGAGTTCGCGACGACGTCGTTCGTCGACCTGCTCGGGCCGGCCGTCGCGCTGACCCGGCAGGAGCGGTCCTGCCTCTGACGCGACCGACGGACGCCGGTCAGCGCAGGCCGGTCGACCGCTCGAGCGCGAGCCCGACGAGCTCGTCCACGAGCTCGGGGTACGTCGTGCCCGTCGCCTCCCACATGCGCGGGTACATCGAGTAGGGCGTGAAGCCGGGCATCGTGTTGATCTCGTTGACCACGACCTCGTCGTCGGCCGTGACGAAGACGTCGACGCGCGCGAGGCCCTCGCACCCGACGGCGTCGAACGCCTGCACCGCGACCTCGCGCACGCGCGCGACGACGTCGTCCGGCAGGTCGGCGGGGCAGGAGAGCTGCACGCCGGCCTCGTCGAGGTACTTCGCCTCGAAGTCGTAGAAGGCGTGCCGCGCGTCCGTGACGACGATCTCGCCCGGCAGCGACGCGCGCGCGGGCGCCCCGCCCCGCCCGCCCAGCACGCCGCACTCGACCTCGCGGCCCACGATCGCGGCCTCGAGCACGACCTTGGGGTCGTGCCGGCGCGCCTCGGCGACAGCGGCCTCGAGCTGCGCCCGGTCGTCGACGCGCGAGATGCCCAGGCTCGACCCGGCGCGCGCGGGCTTGACGAACAGCGGCAGGCCGAGGTCGGCGACGACGGCGTCGAGCGCGGCCGCGTCGGCCGGCGCACCGCCGGGCAGCACGCGGAACGGCCCGACGCGCAGGCCCGAGCCCGCGAGCACGAGCTTCATCATGTGCTTGTCCATGCCGACCGCCGACGCGAGCACCCCCGAGCCCACGTAGCGCACGTCCGCGAGCTCGAGGAGCCCCTGCAGGGTGCCGTCCTCGCCGAACGGGCCGTGCAGCAGCGGGAAGACGACGTCGACGGCGCCGAGCGTGCGGGCGACGCGCCCGTCCTCGACGACCTGCACGTCGCGCTCGACGGTGCCCTGCGGCAGGACGACCCGCGTCGCCGTGTCCTCGACCTCGGGCAGCCGCCCGTCGCGGATGGCCCACCGGTCGGGGTCGTCGTCGGCGAGCACCCACTGGCCGGCACGCGTGATGCCGACGGCGACGACGTCGTACCGGTCGCGGTCGATCGCGCGCAGCACGCCGCCGGCCGTGGCACAGCTGATCGCGTGCTCGCCGGAGCGGCCGCCGAACAGCACCATGACCCGGGGCCGGCCACCTCCCCCGTCGGGGTGGCCGGTGGCCGTGGGATCCGTCGCGGGGGCTGTCGTGGCGTCCATCGCCGCCCGACCCTACCGGGCGCGCGCACGGACCGGGGCGCCGCGCGGGCTACCCTGCGCGGGTGGAACGCCCGTACGCCTCGTCGCACCCCGCCGCCCTCTCCCCCGACACGCTCGCCGTCAGCGCGGGCCGCCCCGCGCGCACCCCCGGCGCCGCCGTCAACCCCGCCGTCGTCCTGTCCTCGACGTACGTGTCGCAGGGCGAGCCGGTCGCCGGCGACCACCTGTACGCGCGCAGCGGCACCCCGACGTGGGAGCCCTTCGAGGAGGCCCTGGCCGCTCTCGAGCGCGCCGGGCACGCGGCCGCCGGCCGGGACGTCGACGGGCCGCCCGCGGTGGTCCTCGCCTCGGGCATGGCCGCGATCGCCGCGGTGCTCGCGCTCGTGCCCGTCGGCGGGCGGGTCGTCGTCCCCCGGCACGCGTACCAGGTGACGCTCGTCCTGCTGCGCGAGCTCGCCGAGCGCGGCGCGCTCACCGTCGACCTCGTCGACGTCGCCGACACCGAGGCGGTCGCCGCGGCGGTCCGCGGCGGCGGCGACGTGCCGCCCGCCGCGATGCTGTGGCTGGAGTCCCCGACCAACCCGATGCTCGAGGTCGCCGACCTGCCGGCCCTCGTCGCCGCCGCGCACGAGGTGGCCGCCCTCGTCGCCGTCGACAACACGTTCGCCACGCCGCTCGGCCAGCGGCCCCTCGCGGTCGGCGCGGACCTCGTCGTGCACTCGGTGACCAAGTACCTCGCCGGGCACTCCGACGTGGTGCTCGGCGCCGTCGTCACGGACGACCCCGCGCTGCACGCGCGCGTCGTCGCGCACCGCACGAACCACGGCGCGATCGCCGGCCCGTTCGAGGTGTGGCTCGCGCTGCGCGGGCTGCGCACGCTGGCCCTGCGCGTCGAGCGCTCGCAGCGCAGCGCGGCCGAGCTGGCCCGCCGCCTCGCCGCGCACCCCGCGGTCGTCGAGGTCCGCCACCCGAGCCTGCCCGACGACCCGGGGCACGCCCGTGCGACCGCCCAGATGGACGGCTACGGCTCGATCCTGGGGGTGCGGCCCGTCGGCGGCGCCGCGGGTGCCGACGCGTTCGTGGCGGCCGTGCGCCTGTGGGTGCCGGCGACGAGCCTCGGCGGCGTCGAGTCGACGCTCGAGCGGCGTCGGCGGTTCGCGACCGAGTCCCTCACCGTGCCCGAGGACCTCGTGCGCATGAGCGTCGGCATCGAGGACGTCGACGACCTGTGGGCGGACCTCGGGACGGCGCTCGACGCCGCGCAGCAGGTCGCGCGCGGCACCGCCTGACCGCGGTCGCGCGCCGTCGGGTCCGCGGCGGCGCGCGGTGCCGTCAGGACGCGGGCACGCCCTCCGCCACGACCCCCTCCGCCTTGACGCCCTCCGCCTTGTGCGGGCGCGCCAGCAGCAGACCGGCCAGCTGGTCCACGGGCAGCCCCTCGTGCAGCACCTGCACGACCGCCGCGGTGATCGGCATCTCGACGCCCAGCGACGTCGCGAGCTCCAGCACGGACCGGCACGACTTCACGCCCTCGGCGGTGCCGCCGGTCGCCACGATTGCGTCGTCGAGCGACATGCCGCGCCCGATGTGCACGCCGAGGGTGTGGTTGCGCGAGTCGGGCGACGCGCACGTGGCCATGAGGTCGCCCATGCCGGCGAGACCGGGGAAGGTGTCCGCGTCGGCGCCGAGGGCCAGGCCGAGCCGCGTGATCTCGACCAGCCCGCGCGTGATGACCGTCGCCATCGTGTTGTAGCCCATGCCGCGGCCCTGCGAGATGCCCACCGCGAGCGCGATGACGTTCTTGACGGCGCCGCACAGCTCGACCCCGACGACGTCGGGGTTCGTGTACGGGCGGAAGTACGACGACGCGCACGCCCGGGCCACCAGCCGGGCCGTCGCGTCGCTCGTCGAGGCGACCACGGTGGCCGTCGGCTGCCGCAGCGCGATCTCGCGGGCCAGGTTGGGGCCCGAGAGCACCGCCACCCGGTCCGCGGGCACCCGCAGGCTCTCGGCGACGACCTCGCTCATGCGCCGGTCGGTGTCGAGCTCGACACCCTTCATGAGCGAGACCACGACGGTCCGCGGCCCGATCGCGTCGGCGAGCGGGGACAGCACCTCGCGCGCCCGCTGCGACGGCACGGCGACCGCCACGACGTCCGCGCCGCGCAGCGCGGCGCGGGCGTCCTCGGTGGCGGTGACGCCCGCGGGCAGCTCGACGCCGGGCAGGTAGCGGCTGTTGCGGCGCTCGGCGGCGATCTCCCGCACGGTCGCGGCGTCGCGGCCCCACACCGTCACGGTGCAGCCGGCGTCGGCCAGGACGGCCGCGAAGGTCGTCCCCCAGCTGCCCGACCCGAGCACGGCCGCGTGCAGCGGCGCGTCGACGGCCGTCACGCGGCGTCCCCGCCCCGCGACCGCCGCATGTCGAACGGCTCGGCGGGCGCCTGCTCGCCGCGGACCTGCTCGAGCTGCGCGGTGATCGCCGCCATCACGCGGCGCGTCGCCTCGCGGAGCGTGGCGGTGTCCTGCGGGCGGTCGTACAGGTCCGAGAGGTCCACCGGCGGTCCCGCGACGACCGTCACCTTCTTGCGCGGGACGGGCCTCAGCACCTTGCCGTAGCGGGCCAGCAGGTCCTGCGGGCCCCACTGCGCGATCGGGATGACGGGCGCCCGCGTGGTGAGGGCGAGGCGGGCCACGCCCGTGCGCGCCACCATCGGCCACAGGTCCGGGTCGCGCGTCAGCGTGCCCTCGGGGAACACGGCCACGCACTCCCCGTCGGCGAGCGCCGCGACGGCCGCGCGCAGCGAGTCCCCCGCCGACGACGTCTCCCGGTGCACCGGGATCTGGCCGGTCGCACGCAGCGCCGGGCCGACGACCGGCACGGAGAACAGCGACGCCTTCGCGAGGATGCGCGGCACGTGCCCGTGGTCCCACAGGTAGTGCGCCAGCGTCAGCGGGTCGACCTCGGTCATGTGGTTCGACGCCGCGATGAAGCCGCGGTCCGTCGGCAGGTGCTCACCGCCGTGCCAGTCGGCGCGGGTGGTGGAGAAGAGGAAGGGCCGCACGATGCGCGCGACGGTGCGGTAGGCACGGTTGGAACGCAGCGGCGACGGCACGGGCAGATCGTAGCCGCCGCCCGCACGGGGTCCGCCGACGCGCCCACGTCGCGGCGCCGGGACGCGGGGTCGCACGCGCTCCCGGGTCGGACGTGCCGTCGCCGGACGCGCGCGGGGCCGGCCGCGCGAGCGACCGGCCCCGTGGGTGCCTGCGGGTGCGGGCTGCGTCAGCGCGTGGAGACCTGCTCCCGGCTGAACTGCGCGCCCAGCGCGTCGAGCTTCTCCGTGAAGCGCTCGTAGCCGCGGTCGATGAGGCTGATGCCGCGGACGGCCGACGTGCCCTTGGCCGTCAGCGCGGCGATGAGGTGGCTGAACCCGCCGCGCAGGTCCGGCACCTCGATCTCCGCCGCGGACAGCGGCGTGGGGCCCGAGATGACGGCCGAGTGGTAGAAGTTCCGCTGCCCGAACCGGCAGGGCCGCCCGCCGAGGCACTCCTTGTAGACCTGGATGGTCGCGCCCATGCCGACGAGCGCGTCGACGAAGCCGAAGCGGTTCTCGTACACCGTCTCGTGCACGATCGACAGGCCGCGGGCCTGCGTCAGCGCCACGACGAGCGGCTGCTGCCAGTCGGTCATGAACCCCGGGTGCACGTCGGTCTCGAGCTGGATCGAGCTCAGGTCGCCGCCCGGGTGGAAGAACCGGATGCCGTCGTCGTCGATCGTGAACTCGCCGCCGACCTTGCGGAACGTGTTGAGGAACGTCGTCATCTCGGGCTGCGTCGCACCCCGGACGTACACGTCGCCGCCCGTGGCCAGCGCCGCGGACGCCCACGAGGCGGCCTCGATGCGGTCGGACAGCGCGGTGTGCTGGAACCCGACGAGGCGGTCCACGCCCTCGATGCGGATCACGCGGTCCGTCGCGACGGAGATGATCGCGCCCATCTTCTGCAGCACGTTGATGAGATCCATGATCTCGGGCTCGATCGCGGCGTTCGACAGCTCCGTGATGCCCTCGGCCCGCACCGCGGTCAGCAGGAGCTGCTCGGTGGCACCCACGCTCGGGTACGGCAGCGCGATCTTCGTGCCCTGCAGCCGGCGCGGCGCGCGGATGTGGATGCCGTTGTCCGTCTTGTCCACGACGGCGCCGAACTGGCGCAGGATGTCGAGGTGGTAGTTGATCGGCCGGTCGCCGATCCGGCAGCCGCCCAGGTCGGGGATGAACGCCTCGCCGAGGCGGTGCAGCAGCGGGCCGCAGAACAGGATCGGGATGCGGCTCGATCCCGCGTGCGCGTCGATGTCCGCGACGTGCGCCTGCTCGACGTCCGTCGGGTCGAGGCGCAGCACGCCGCCCTCGGCATCGGCGTCCACGCGGACGCCGTGCAGCTCCAGCAGACCCGTGACGACGGCCACGTCGCGGATCTGCGGCACGTTGCGCAGCTCGCTCGGGGTCTCGCCCAGGAGCGCGGCCACCATCGCCTTGGAGACGAAGTTCTTGGCTCCGCGGACGGTGATCTCTCCGCGCAGCGGGTTGCCACCGTCGACGTACAGCAGGTCGGTCATGGTCACATGCTCCCCTACGCGGGACCCGTGCCCGGCCACGACGGTGGCGCGGCGCCGGGTCCTCGCGAAACTCTCACATTCGTGGCAGGGCTCCGGGTCGGGCACGCGGGGCGCCCGGGTGGCAGGCGAGCTGCGGACTAGCGCGCGGCCGTCGCGCGCGCGGTCGTGGACCCGGCGCGGGCCTTCGCCGCGGCGCCGGTCTTCTTGCCGTGCTTCGCGGAGCCGGGCTTCTTGCCGGCCCTGGCGGCTTCGGCCTTCGTGCCGCTCTTCACGGCCTCGGCCTTCTTGCCCGTCTTCGCGGAGTCGGTCTTCTTGCCGCTCTTCGCGACCTCGGCCTTCTTGCCGGTCTTCACGACCTCGGCCTTCTTGCCCGTCTTCGCGGAGTCGGTCTTCTTGCCGCTCTTCGCGACCTCGGCCTTCTTGCCGGTCGTCAGCGCGCTGTCGGCCCTCGTGCCGGCCTTCGCGGCCGCCTTCCGCTCCTTCTTGCCCTGCTTCCCCACCGTCGCGGGCGTGTCGACGACCGCCACCGCCCGCGGGCTCCCCGCCGCGCCGGCCGTCGACGACGGCGCACCACCCGGGGACGCGCCGGACGCGCCGGCGGTGGCGGACGTGCCGGCGTCGTGCCCGGCGACCGCGGCGCGCAGGCCGGCGCCCGGCCGGAACCGCGTGACGGTCGTGGCGGCCACGCGGACCGTCTCGCCGGTCCGCGGGTTCCGGGCGGACCGTTCGGGCCTGGCGACGGGTTCGAAGGTCCCGAAGCCGGTCAGGGTGACGCGCTCACCCGCGACGAGCGCCGCGGTGATCTCCGCGAGCACCGCCTCGACCGCCTCCGACGCCCGCGTGCGCGTGCCGCCGCCGTCGGCGGTCCGCGCCGCCACCCGCTCCACGATCTCGTGCTTGCCCGCCATGTCCGACGCTCCTCCCGGACCCGTGCGCTCAGCGCGCCTGGTGGCCACCGTAGCGGGCGGGTCCGGGAGGGGGCGCGGACGCGCCGTTCGACCGTGCGGCTCAGGCCAGCCGCGTCGAGCCGAGCTCCACACCGACCACGGGGCGCGCGGGGCGCACCTCGACGGGCGGCAGGTGCTTGGCGGGCAGCGTCCGCGGGCGCCACGGCTCGCGGCGCTCCTCGAACGCGGTGATCTCGTCGACGTGCTGCAGCGTGAGGCCGATGTCGTCGAGGCCCTCCATCAGGCGCCAGCGCGTGTAGTCGTCGACCTGGAAGCGCACCACGACGTCGTCGGCCGTGACGGTGCGGGCCTCGAGGTCGACGGTCACCTCGGTGCCCGGCCGCGTCTCGAGGACCTTCCACAGCAGCTCGACGTCCTCCTGCGCGACCTGCGCCGCGAGCAGGCCCTGCTTGCCCGAGTTGCCGCGGAAGATGTCCGCGAACCGCGACGCGATCACGACCCGGAACCCGTAGTCCTTGAGCGCCCACACGGCGTGCTCGCGCGACGAGCCCGTGCCGAAGTCCGGGCCGGCCACGAGCACCGAGCCGGCGCGGTACGCGTCCTGGTTGAGGACGAAGGCCGGGTCGCCGCGCCAGGCCGCGAACAGCGCGTCCTCGAAGCCCGTGCGGGTGACGCGCTTCAGGTAGACGGCCGGGATGATCTGGTCCGTGTCGACGTTGCTGCGCCGCAGCGGGACGCCGACGCCGGTGTGCTGGGTGAACTTCTCCATGACGGTGGTCCTGTTCGGTGCGGGGCGTCAGGCGGACTGGAGGGCGGCGTCGGTGCGCACGAGCGGGCTGCCGTCGGGCACGGGGACGTCGGGGCCGAGGTCCGCGACGGACGACAGCGTGCCGCGGATGGCGGTCGCGGCGGCGACGAGCGGCGAGACGAGGTGCGTGCGGCCGCCCTTGCCCTGCCGACCCTCGAAGTTGCGGTTCGACGTCGACGCCGAGCGCTCCCCCGGCGCGAGCTGGTCGGGGTTCATGCCCAGGCACATCGAGCAGCCGGCGTTGCGCCACTCGGCGCCGAAGTCGAGGAAGATCCGGTCGAGCCCCTCGGCCTCGGCCTGCAGGCGCACGCGCGCCGAGGACGGCACGACGAGCACGCGCACGTCGTCGGCCTTCCTGCGGCCCTCGACGACCTTGGCGACCGCGCGCAGGTCCTCGATGCGGCCGTTCGTGCAGGAGCCGATGAAGACCGTGTCGACGGGGATGGAGCGCAGCGGCTGGCCCGGCGTGAGGCCCATGTACTCGATCGCGCGCTCGGCGGCCACGCGCTCGTTCTCGTCGGCGATCTCCTCCGGCACCGGGACCGAGCCCGACAGCGGCAGACCCTGCCCGGGGTTGGTGCCCCACGTGACGAACGGCTCCAGGTCGGCCGCCTCGAGCACGACCTCGGCGTCGAACACCGCGTCGTCGTCGGTGCGCAGCGTGCGCCAGTACTCGACGGCGGCGTCCCAGTCGGCCCCCTCGGGCGCGTGCGGGCGGCCCTTGAGGTACTCGAACGTCGTCTCGTCGGGCGCGATCATGCCGGCGCGGGCGCCGGCCTCGATCGACATGTTGCAGATCGTCATGCGGCCCTCCATCGAGAGGGACCGGATCGCCTCGCCGCGGTACTCGAGCACGTAGCCCTGCCCGCCGCCCGTGCCGATCTTCGCGATGATGGCGAGGATGATGTCCTTCGCCGTCGCCCCCGGCGGCAGCTGACCGTCGACGGTGATCGCCATGGTCCTGAACGGCGCGAGCGGCAGCGTCTGCGTCGCCAGCACGTGCTCGACCTCGCTCGTCCCGATGCCGAACGCCAGTGCGCCGAACGCGCCGTGCGTCGAGGTGTGCGAGTCGCCGCAGACGACCGTCAGGCCCGGCTGCGTGAGCCCGAGCTGCGGGCCGACCTGGTGCACGATGCCCTGGTCCGCGTCGCCCAGGGAGTGGATGCGGACGCCGAACTCCGCGGCGTTGCGGCGCAGCGTCTCGATCTGCGTGCGGCTCGTCGTGTCCGCGATGGGGCGGTCGATGTCGAGCGTCGGGGTGTTGTGGTCCTCGGTCGCGATCGTGAGGTCCGGGCGGCGCAGCGGGCGGCCCGCGAGCCGCAGCCCCTCGAAGGCCTGCGGGCTCGTCACCTCGTGGACCAGGTGGAGGTCGATGTACAGCAGGTCGGGCGCACCGTCCGTGCCGCGGCGCACGACGTGCGCGTCCCAGACCTTCTCCGCCAGCGTGCCGGCCATCTCGTCAGTTCCTCTCCTCCGGGCGGGGGTCCCGGTTCGTCGTGGCCCGGCGTTCGGGCCCTGTCTCGCGCGCCGTCTTGCATCTCAGCCTGCGAGACGTCAATATCGACCTATGGACAACTCTAGCGGAGTCGGCGTCCTGGACAAGGCCGCGTCGGTGCTGAGCGCTCTCGAGGCCGGTCCGGCGACCCTCGCACAGCTCGTCGCGGCGACCCATCTGGCGCGCCCCACCGCCCACCGCCTCGCCGTCGCACTCGAGCACCACCGGCTCGTGGCACGCGACCTGCAGGGCCGTTTCATCCTCGGACCGCGCCTGTCCGAGCTCTCGACGGCCGCCGGCGAGGACCGCCTGCTGGCTGCCGCGGGCCCCGTCCTCGCGCTGCTGCGCGACCACACCGGCGAGAGCGCGCAGCTGTACCGCCGGCAGGGCGACCAGCGCATCTGCGTCGCCGCCGCCGAGCGTCCCATCGGGCTGCGCGACTCGATCCCGGTCGGCGCGACGCTGACGATGCAGGCCGGTTCCGCCGCCCAGGTGCTGCTCGCGTGGGAGGAGCCCGACCGGCTGCACCGCGGGCTGCAGGGTGCGAAGTTCACCGCCACCATCCTCTCCGGCGTGCGGCGCCGCGGGTGGGCGCAGTCGGTCTCCGAGCGCGAGGTCGGCGTGGCGTCGGTCTCCGCGCCCGTCCGGGGCCCGTCCGGCCGCGTCGTCGCGGCCGTCTCCGTGTCCGGGCCGCTCGAGCGCCTGTCGCGCCAGCCCGGCCGGCTGCACGCGGCCGCCGTCGTGTCCGCCGCGAACCGCCTCACCGAGGTGCTGCGCCGCACCGCGGACTGACGCAGCGGCACCGCCGCAGCACCGTCGCCGCTCCCCTCGACGCCCCGGTCCGCGCGACCGGGGCGTCGTGCTGCCCGCGGACGGCACCGGCCGTCGCGGACGACGCAGCACCCCGACGACACCGCCCCGACGACACCGCACCTCGACGACGCACGCCGCGACGATGCAGGCGGGCACGACGCAGGCGGGCACGACGCAGGCGGGCACGACGCAGCGAGGCCCGGCCACCTGATGGTGACCGGGCCTCGTCTGTACCCCCGACCGGATTCGAACCGGCGCTACCGCCGTGAGAGGGCGGCGTGCTAGGCCGCTACACAACGGGGGCCTTGCGCACAACCCGTGGGCTGTGTGCCGAGTGAACACTCTACCCGACATCCCGTCCGAGTCGAAAACTCGGGCCGGAGCCGGGTCCGCCGCGTACGACGGGTGTCCGAGCCGCTCGCGGATGACTCCGTGAGCTGCGCTGGGGTACCAGGACTCGAACCTAGACTAACTGAACCAGAATCAGTCGTGCTGCCAATTACACCATACCCCATGGCCTGTGACCTGCACCGATACCGTCTCCGGGCCCCGATGCGGACATCGGGACGGGTGCTGTCGCAGAGTTCCGGTGCCGCACCCGTGGGTGCCGCACCGGCAGTGGACACTACCCGAGCGACGGCCGGTCGGTCCAACCGGTCACGGCTCCGGGCGGTGCGGGACGGCCGTTCGTGACCGACCTCACCCGCGCGGGATGTCCAGGACCTCGGTCACGTCGTACCAGAGCAGGTCCCGCTCCTCGAGGCGCTCCAGCGCCTCCTCGTCGCCGTCGGCGGCCGCGGCGACGTCCGGCACGGCCTCCGGCTCGTCGACGTGGATGCTCGCGACCTGCTCCAGGGCCACCCCGCACACGACCTCGACCGCCGACGGCACGGTGGTGGTCGACGGGGCGGTGACGCACGCGTCGGGGACGTCGGCGGCGACGACGACCCGCAGGCGCGGCGCGGCCGGGCGACCCGCGAGCAGCACGAGGCTCCCGTCGGCGGCGCTCGCCTGCGCGGCGTACTCCCAGCCCTCCTCTTCCTCCTCCGCCCACGCGGAGCGCAGGGCGGCGGTGACGGCGTGGGCCGGGCGGGGGGCGAGGAGGACCGGGGCGGTGTCCTGCAGCTCGTCGAGGGTCACGGGAAGGTAGACGCGCACGCACACAGTGTGCCGTCCACGGGCGTCACGCGACGGTCGTGCGCGCCTCCGCACCGACCGTCGTCGCGACCTCCGCGGCCAGCGCGGCCAGGCCGCGACGCGCCGGCGAGCCCGGCGCGACCTCCCGCAGCGCCCGCCCCTCGAGCAGCGCCGCGTCGGCCGCCGCACGGTCGTCGGGGACGAGCGCCACGTCGTGCACCCCGGCGTACCGTGCCAGCGCGGCGGCGACCGACTCCGCCGGGCGGGGACCCGCCACGGTGGGCCGCAGCCGGTTGACGACGACGCGCCGCGTCACCGCGAGGCCCTTCTCGGACGCGTCCCCCAGCGCACGGACGAGCCGCTGGACGCCCACCGGGTCGGCGGCGCCGACGACGAGCACGAGGTCCGCCTGCTCGAGCGCCGTCAGGGTGGCCGCGTTGCGCACGGGCGCGCGCGTGTCGTAGCTGAGCACCTCGTCCTGCTCGATCGCGAAGCCGGTGTCCACCACGGTGACGTCGGCGAGGCCGCGGGCGACGCGCAGGACCTCCTCCAGCGACGACCCGGGCAGCTCGGGCCACCGGTCCGCGCGCGCGACGCCCGAGAGCAGCCGCAGTCGCGGCAGCACGACGGGAGCCAGCCGCGCGAGCGTCGGGAGGTCGAGCGCCCCCTGACCGGCGGCGCGCGCCGCGGCGGCGAGCCCCGGCGACTCGTCCAGCACGCCGAGGACCTGCGCGACGACGCCGCCGTAGGTGTCGGCGTCGACGAGCAGGACGTCGAGGCCCAGCGCGGCGAGTTCCGCGGCGACGTTGACCGCGACGAACGTGCGCCCCGGCGCCCCGGTCGGCCCCCACACCGCCACGGTCGCGCCGGGTCGGCTCACGGGTACCGGGTCGGGGGCCGCGGCGGGGCGCGCCGGCGCGTCGCCCGCGAGCACGCCGAGGGCGTCCCGCACGACCGCGTCGGCGTCGGCCGGCACGTCGACCACCAGGTCCGCGCCGTGCGCCGCGAGGCGCTCGGCGAGCCACGGGCGCGTCGGGTCGCCCAGACCGACGACGCGCACGCCGCAGCGGTGCAGGACCGCCACCGCCTCCCGGTCGAGCCGTTCGAGGTCCGCCGACACGACCGCGAGGCCCCCGAGGCCCGCCTCGGCGGCGGCGAGCAGCTCGGTGAGGTCGGCGCAGCGGCGGGTGACGGACAGGCGGCCGCCCGACCCCTCCACCGCCTGCACGATCGCCGACTCCGCGGCGCCCTGGACCGCGCACAGCACACCGACGCCCACGTCAGCCCCCGCTGCCCGGCACGGGCACGACGTCGACCACGCCGTCGCCGGCGAGCGCGGCCAGCACCGCGGGCAGGTCGTCGGTCGGCACCAGCACGTGGACCGTGCGGCTGCCGCCCGTGCCGAACGCGCCGTCGGGCGCGCTGACCTCCGCGACCGTCAGCGCCGAGGAGAGCTGGCGGGGCGCGGCGTCGGCCGGCGCGGCGTCGGTGGCCGCGTCCGCACCGGACGGCGTCCACCAGACGTCGACCGACGCACCCGCGACGAGGCCGCGCGACGCCGGACCGGCCAGGGGCACCGCCACCGGCCGCACCGCGAGCGCGTCCGCCGAGCCGACGGCGGCCAGCGGCACGAGCTCGCCCGCGTCGACCGTCCGGAGCACCACGCGGTCCGGCGGCAGGTCCGCGTCGGCGCGCAGGTAGCGGTCCGCCGCGGCGCCCAGGCGCACGTCCGCGAGCACGAGGTCGTCCGGACCCAGCGCGTCACCCGGTGCGAGCACGTCGCGCGCGACCCACACGGGCACCGTCCGCTGGGCGGCGCCGACGGCCCAGCTGCCGAGCGCGACCGACCCGGCGATCAGCACGAGGCCGACGAGCAGGCGCGGGTCTCGCCAGCCGGGGCGGCGCAGCCGCACCGCGGTCGGTGCGGGGAGGTCGAGCACGGTGGTGTCCACGGGGTCTCCACGGGAGGACGGGGCGGGCGGTACGGGTCAGCGGCGCTACGGGTCAGCGGCGGTACGGGTCAGCGGCGGTACGGGTCGGCGGCGGTGCGGGCGAGCCGAGTGTGGCGCACCGCGGGACCGGCGCGGCGGGCGCCGGGCGGGGCCTGTGGACGACGGGGCGGGCGCTGCCCTGCGTGCCAGACTGCCGCCATGGCCCCGCGGTTCCTGACGCTCGCCGACGTGTCCGAGATCCTCAACGTCTCGGCGCCCCAGGCGTACGCCCTGGTGCGCTCCGGCGAGCTGCCGGCGATCCAGATCGGCGGACGTCTGCAGTGGCGCGTCGAGGCGACGGAGCTGGAGAGGTACATCGAGCGCATGTACGAGCAGACCCGCGCACGCAACGCGCACGCGAGCACCCCCGGCGACGCGCCCGGCTGACCCTGTCCCGCGGACGGCTCCGTCCCCCGCCGGCCGCCGCGCGGGCGGCCGCCTCGCCGGCTCATGCGGACACGACCGCGCAGAGGGCGCCGAACGTGACCGTCGACCACCCCGACCCGGCGGCGTCGGGCGTCACGTCGACGTGGTCCGCCCCCACGCGCTCGACGCGCCCGGTGAGCATCCCGCCGCGGGTCCGCACGGTCACCGTGGCGCGGTCTCGGGCGAGCGCGCGCAGCACGTGAGCCAGCCCCAGCCTGCTCTCCACGCGCCCGGCCGGCGGCGCGACCGCGACCGGCAGACCTGACACGACGTCGAGCGCAGTCAGGGGGACGACGGCACGGCGGTGGCCGGCCACGCCGAGCAGCAGCCAGTCCGTCCCGGCGTCGACGACCTCACCCTCGAGCGGCTCTCCGCCGTCGGCGAGACGTACCCGCACGCGCGCACCCACGGCGGCGCGCAGCCGGTCCACGAGCCCGACCTGCGCCCGCTCCGCGCGGACGAGGTCCGCGACGTCCCAGCGCCCCTGCTCGGCCGCGCCGGCGGCCAGCTGGCCCTCGAGGTCGGCGAACAGCCGCTCCCACCGCATGCGCGGACGGTAACGCCCCGTCGACGAGGGCCCGCGCGAGCGCCACAGATCGGACATCTGTGGACAGACGACGCGCACATCGGTACACCTAGGGCACTCTTCCTGCATCAAACGACATCAAACTGCACGATCACGAGGATGCCGATGACCCGCCCCACGTCCCGTCCGCCCACCGGCTCGTCCGGCCGGACCACCGTGCTCGCGACGATGCTGCTGGTGGGCGGGCTCCTCGCGACCGCCGTCGCCGTGCTCGCCGCCACCCACGCCCTGCCTGCCCTCCTCGCGCCGCCGCTGCGGCGCGTGGACGGGACCGTCGCGGCGGCCGTGCTCCTCGTCGGCGCCCTCGCCGCCGCGTGGATCGGCGCGACCGCCGTCCTCGCCGGGGCGTGCGCCCTGGTGCGGGCGGGCGGACGCGCCTGGAGCCGCGGCGAGGCCGTCGTGCGCCGGTGCGCCCCGGCGGTGGTCCGCAGGGCCCTCACCGTCGCGGTCGTCGCCGCCGTGGGGGTGGGCACCGCGACCGGCGCCCACGCCGCGCCGGCCGGCGGCGCCGGCACCGCGGTCGCCGAGGGCGGCGTCGTCCTGGACGTCACGGACCTCGGCTGGGCACCCACCTCCGCGGCGCCCGCGGCCGACGGTCCGGCGACGGGGGCCACCCCCGGTCCGCAGGGCGCGCACGACGCGCCCGCCGCCGCGACCGCGCGTGCTGATGGCGGCGCCGACGACGCCGGACCCGACCACGCCGGCGCAGCGGCCCCGGCCACGTCGCTCCCGGCGACGCCGGCCGCCGACGACGCCGCGTCGCCCGTCCCGCCACCGACGGACGCCTCGCACGCCGCA
Source organism: Cellulomonas sp. NPDC057328 (assembly GCF_042667215.1). Lineage (NCBI taxonomy): Bacteria > Bacillati > Actinomycetota > Actinomycetes > Micrococcales > Cellulomonadaceae > Cellulomonas > Cellulomonas sp. NPDC057328. The sequence continues at coordinate 43,211 of NZ_JBHUZW010000023.1, forward strand.
CCCGCCGCCGGGCGCGGGTCCTCCGTGCCCGCTGCCCACGCCGCCGCGTCGGCGACGTCCTCCCCGGTCGGCACGCCGGCCGCCGCGGAGCCGGCCGCCGCGGAGCCGGCAGGCGCGGGTCAGGCCGCCGAGGTGGCCGCCGGCACGTCGACCGGCACGGTCGTCGTCCAGCCGGGCGACACCCTCTGGGCGGTCGCGGCGCGCCACCTCGGGCCGGACGCGTCCGACGCCGCCGTCGCCGCGGCCTGGCCCGCCTGGTACGCGGCGAACGCCGCGACCGTGGGCCCCGACCCCGACCTCATCCGCCCCGGCCAGGTGCTCGTCGTGCCGGCCGACGCCGACGGGAGCTCCCGATGACCACGCTGCTGCACGACGCCGAGCCGACCGGGGTGGAGGCGGTGCTCCACCGCCTGCGTCCCGCCCGCACGACCCTGACCCCCGTGCCCGCGGCGACCGACGCGGCCCGGGACGCGGCTGACCCCGCCCCGACGCCGACCCCCGCGCCGGCATCGGTGCCGGCGCCGGCGCCGACACCGGCGCCGATCCTCCGCGCCCCGCGCCTGCGGCTCGTGCCCGCCGTCCCGCCGGAGCCGCGCCCCCGCGCCGAGCGGCCCCTCGGGGCGCCGCCGAGCCTCGCGGAGCGCGTGCGGCTGGTCGTCAGCGACCGGGCACTGGTGGCGGACGCTGCCGACGAGGAGCCCGGGCCGGAGCCCGCCGTGGACGCCGGCCGCTTCGCGCACGGGGTCGGGCTGGCGTGCGTCGAGGTGGTGCTCGGCCGCCGCCCGTGGGGTCAGCTCGCCCGGTGGCTCGCGCCCGGGGTCCTCGTCGCCGTGCAGGAACGCGCGGCGCTCGCCCGGCGTGCGGGCGTCCCGACACCGCCGCGCCGCCCGCAGGTGCGCCGCGTCCGCGTGTGCGCGGTGAACGCCCGCACCGCCGAGGCGTGCCTCGTCGTCGACGACGGCGCACGCGTGCGGGCGGTGGCGCTGCGCCTGGAGGCGCACCGTGGCGGCTGGCGTGTCACCACCCTGGAGATCGGCTGACGTGGCCCGGACGCCGCCGGCGCCCGTCCGCGGTGTGCGGACTGT
>NZ_JBHUZW010000024.1:0-43509 GCF_042667215.1 Cellulomonas sp. NPDC057328
ACGTGGTCGCGCGGGCCGTCCGTGACGCAGCTGGTCAGCTCGTGACGCCCGTCCCACCCTCGACGGTGATGCGCGGGTCCTTGCCCGTCGGCAGCGGCGGGAGCGTCGGCTCGTTCGACGGTGTCGTGCCGTCGAGCGACGGCAGCACGTAGACGTAGCCGGTGAGCGTCATCTCGACGTCACCCTGCGCCACCGCGGGACGACCGCTCTCCGGCTCCGCCGCCTGTAGCCCCTTGGCGGTGAACTGGGTGACGAGGAAAAGACGCTCGTTCGCCGTCTGCAGCCGCTCGAGGAACGCGAAGGCGTTGGGCACGGACCCGACGACCGTGATGTTCAGCTGCGCGCCCGCGAACCCCTCGACCGGCGCGGGCCCGGCGGGTGCGGCCGGGGCCTCGGTCGCCGGGGCGGCCGCCTCGTCACCGCCGTCGGCAGGCGCGTCGGTCGACTCCGGCTCCTCGTCAGGGACGGGCGCTGCCTCGGGCACCACCTCGGCCGGAGCCACGGATTCCGGGAGGGCGGCGTCGAGGGTGACGACCGTCACGCCGCTGCCCTCCGCGGTCGCCTGGAGCGTGCGCGTGTACTCGGCGATCTGGGCGTCGGTGGGGATCTGACGTCCGATCGTCGCGAGCTCGGCCTTCGTCGCGTCGAGCCCTGCCGCCTGCTCGACCAGCCGGTCCAGCTGCAGCTGCAGCTGGGCGTTGCGGTCCTCGGCGGCGGCGGTCTCGGTGCGGGCCGTGGCGGCGGACGCCAGCGTCGGCGAGATGGCGAGGAACCATGCGAGCGCCGCGACGAGCACGGAGAGCACGACCGTGCCGCCGATCCAGGTGGTCGACTTCGCGTTCATCTCAGCCCTCCGGGGTGAAGCGGTCGGCGTAGGCGTCGGCGGAGACGAGGACACGACTGGTGTAGCCGTAGACCGCCTGACCGTCCAGATCCTCGACGGAGGCGCTGCTGACCCACGCACCGTGGAAGCCCGGGACGGCGTTCAGCGCGTCGATCCACGCCGCCGTGTCGACGAGCGTGGATGCCTTCGCCTGGAAGGTCAGCATCGCCACGCTGGGCTCGTCGAGCGGACTCTGCCGCGCTGCCGGCGCGAGCATCGGCGTCGCGCCGTCCATCGCGAACGCGGTGAGGCCGACACCCTCGGGCATGACGGCGCCGACCGCGCGCAGGTACGGCGCCCAGAGGACCTCGGTGGACATGCCGAGGGCGCGTGCGGCCGTTGCTCGCTCGAGCTGGCCGAGGACCTGTGGCACTTCGGAGTACTGCGCCTGCGCCTGGAGGAGCCGGGTGGTCTCGTCGTCGGCCCGTGCCTGCTCGGTCCTAGCATCGTTGAGCGAGACGACCGCGACCCCGTAGCCGACGGCGGCGAAGGCCACGACCGCCACCAGGACGAACGCCAGCCGCCGCTTGAGCCGGCGCAGTCCCTGACGCGCGAGGAACTCCGGCGGCAGGAGGTTGACCTGCGGCACCGCCGGGATGCCGGCGACGGGCGCGCCCTTGGCGCTGAGCGGACGACTGAGGATGGTGCTCATGCTGCCGCTCCCATCGCGAGACCCAGCGCGATCGCGAGCGTGTGCTGCTCGTCGGCGAACCGCCCGGACGCCAATGAGCGGTCCACGTCGACGTTGTCGAAGGGCTGCCCGGCGCTGACGGGCAAACGGGTCGCGGTCGACAGGTACTGACCGAGGCCCGGCAGGTGAGAGGCGCCTCCCGTCACGAGCACGTGCTCGACGGCGGCACCGGGGTGGCTGCTCGCGTAGTAGACCATCGTGTTCCGGACTGCCTCCACGAGCGCCGACACGACGGTGGTGATCTGCTCTGCCGCGCGCTCGTGCTCCGGTGCCGCCGCATACCCGACGCCGATGGAGCGCTTGGCGAGCTCCGCCTGGTCGAGAGGGATCTGGAGCGCGGCGGCGACGGCCTCGGTGACGTCCTGACCGCCGGACGGCAGCATGCGGACCATGCGTGGGACGCCCTGGGCGACGACTGCGACCGTCGTCACCCGGGCGCCTACGTCGACCACCGCCACCGTGTGGTCCAGGGCTTCGCCCCGGGCCATGGCGCGTGCCAGCGCGAACGCACCGAGATCCACGACGACCGGACGGAGCCCGGCGATCTCCACCGCGGCCGTGTTGGCCGTGACCGTGTCCTTGGTCGCCGCCACGAGTAGGCCCTGCATGACGTCTCCGCCTTCGCCTTGTCGGACGCCGGTGGGCAGGTAGTCGAGGATCGCGTCGTCGACTGCGACGGGAATAAGGTCGGCGACCTGGAACGGCAGCGATGACCGTACCTGAGCGAGCGGCATGGCGGGCAGGTCGAGGTCGCGGACGACGACTCGCTGGTTGCCCACGCCGATCACGACGTTCCTGTGGCTGAACTTCTGCTCCGCCCACAGGCGCTTGATGGTGCTGCCGACTGTCTGGCGCTCCATCACCTCGCCCTCCCGCACGGCCCCGGGGGGCAGCTGCGCCACGCCCAGCCGCACGAGCCGTGGCCGTGCCGTCAACGACGGCCCACCGCTCCCGAACTCCACCTCTGCGGCACGGACATGGGTGGTCCCGATGTCCAGGCCGATCACACGTGTCTTGGCCACGTGACATCCCTTCGTGCGGCGCGACGTCGACTGGTGTATCGGCCCCGGCGCCGTGCGCCTTGAGCCTTCCTGCGGACTCGGCGTGGAGCCGGCTCGGGCGTGCCTCAGCCGAGCAGCATCGCGTCGAGGTACGCGCCCCACATCTGCTCGCCGACGACGAGCCCCAGTGCGCAGCCGAGCAGCATCCACGGCCCGAACGGGACGCCCGACCCCCGGCGCGCGCGGCGCAGGACGACGAGGACGAGCGCGTACAGGCCGCCGCACACGAACGCGGCGAAGGCGCCGACGACCAGGGCGCCCCAGCCGACCCAGCCGAGGTACATCCCGAGCACGCCGGCGAGCTTGACGTCCCCAAACCCCATGCCGCGCGGGTACACGAGCGCGAGGAGGAAGTAGAAGACCCACAGCGCGGCCCCACCGAGGGCCGCCCGCAGCAGGGCACCCCAGTCACCCGTGCCGGCCGCGGCGACGGCGAGGAGGACCGCGACCACCACGTAGGAGGGCAGCACGACCGCATCCGGCAGCCGGTGCGTGTCGACGTCGATCAGCGTCAGTGCGACCCCGATGGTGACCAGGTACCAGACCGCGGGCAGGAGCCACAGGCCGTCGTCCCGGGACAGCACCCACGCGGTTGCGCCCACCAGGAGGACCGCCGTCGCGAGTTCGACGAGCGGGTACCGCGGCGAGATCGGCTCGCCGCAGTCCCGGCACCGTCCGCGCAGCACAAGCCACCCGAGCACGGGCACGTTGTCCCGCGGGCGGATGCGGTGGCCGCAGCGCGGGCACGCGCTCGGCGGGTGCACCACGGACTCGCCGCGCGGGACGCGCCAGACGACGACGTTGAGGAACGACCCGACCGCGAGGCCGACCGCTGCGCTCAGCGCGAGAAGGACGAAGGTCACGGGCCGTCCAGCGAGCTGCCGTCGGCGGCGAACGCCGGCTCGACCTCGACCCACACGTTCACACCGTACGTGGTGGTCACCGGGGAGAGGAACTTCGGCGGAGCCGTCTGCCGGAAGCGCTCGTCGTAGTTGTAGTTCTTCGCGAACCCCGTGGACATCGAGGCGCCCGACCCGGTGCCGACCGGCCCGCGGAACTTCTGGGCGATCGCGCCCGTGACGGTGAGCGTGCCCTTGTTGTCGCCGCTGTCCTTGTTGTAGTTCTGCACCATGAAGGTGTGCGCGACCGAGAGGATCGCCGCGTCGATCCGGCGGTTGTCGGGCAGCAGCGTGTTGCCCGATCCGTTCACCGGGTTCCACACCCAGACGGCGTCGTTGCCCACGAGGCCGAGCATGTCCCCACCGAACCCCTTGTCGGTGTAGGCGATGTCACCGGTGACATACACGTACTTCTCGGCTGCGAGCGTGGCTCGGCCCTTCAGCGTCCCCTCGACGAACAGGTCGCCGGCGCGGCACTCGTAGGCCTTCGAGAAGGGAGGCGTCTCCGACACGCTGGGGTACGCGCCCTTGAGCGGGAAGCCGATCGAGTTGCTGCTGGTGGCGCACGCCGTGGCACCGGGGCTCGGGAAGGGCGGGGTGTTGCCGGTGTGCGCGTTGACGTCGGTCGAGAGCGTCGGCACGTTCTGCACGTAGACCACCAGGTTCTTCGGCACGTCGAGCGTCTGCCCGACGTAGGTGGACCCGTCCCGCTTGGCCAGGCCCGCGCTCCCGGGCGAGCCGCACTTGGCCTCCGCGAGCCCAGCCGTGCCGTTGCCCTTCGCGTTGGTGTGTTTCGTCCAGGGCGAGACGACGGTCATCGTGCCGTTCGCGTGGAACGTGATCTTCGTCGGTCCCGTGTAGAGGCACCCGGGGTTGGGGACCTCGTCGGGCAGATCCGGCCGGGTCTCCTTGCGGATCTCGGCGTTCGTCGCCGGCATCCCGATCTTGGAGACGTGCTGGGGGTCGGTCGTGGGGTACTTGAAGACCGGCGCGGTCGTCCCCGAGTCGCGGAGGTAGTTCTTGCCGCTCGAGGCCTTGTACGTCGTCGTGACCTTGCCGTTGAACTCCGCCTTGCCGTTCGTCTGGATGGCGTCGTTGGAGTGCATCGGGCCGTTGATGTCGTCGGCGCCGCCGAAGTAGATGACGTTGCACCCCGGCCGCGAGCCCTCGTAGTAGTAGATCGCGCAGTTGAGCGTACTGGACGGGTTGCTCGCCTGCGGGTCGGAGGTCTCGTAGTCCGTGAAGTACAGGAAGTCGATGAAGCCGCGCTGCTTGAGGTCCGCGACGATCGAACGGGTCGAGGTGCCGACCCGTCCGGTCGAGCGCACGCGGAGGATGCCCTCGGAGTAGAACGACGAGCTGTCGACCTCGTAGCGGAACTGCGCGTCCCCGCCGCTGCCCGCGACGGTGGCCCAGGTTCCCGTGGGACCGACGCCGAACGCCGGGTTCGCCGAGGTGGAGGGCGGCAGCGACACGTTGCTGCTCGCGCTGAACGGTGCGGCCGGGTTGCCGTACGAGAAGTACGTGAGGTCGGCGGCCAGCCGGCTCTCGTACTCCTCGACGCCGGCGTACGCCGCCGCCAGGGCGGCGTTCCAGCTCTGGTCTCGCTGCGACTGGCGCGCCGCCCCCGTCGCGTACGCGATACCGGCGACGATCAGGCCGGACAGCAGGACGGTGATGCCGAGCACCAGGATGAGCGCGGCACCGCGCTCACGGTCGTCGACGGGTGTGCGCAGCAGGCGGGACACGATCACGGCGTCGTCCTCACTCGGTCGAGGTCGCGGTTGGGGATGCCGACGGCGTTCACCATCGTCACGGGCTCCGCACGGGCATCGGCCTGGACGGTGAGCGTGACGCGGACGGCCGCGATCTCACGCTTGCGCTCGTCCGTGAACCCGGCGGCGGGCACGGCCATCGGCTGGTTGTCCTTGTCGAGGTACTCGAACAGCGGCGCGGCGCTGATCGGGATCGACCGCGCGATGGGACGCACGGTCGTCGGTGACCCGGTCGCGGGGAAGGTCCACGGGCTGGTGGTCGACCCGGTGACCCAGCGCGTCTCGACCAGGCGCCGTTGGGCGTCGATCGAGAACTGCACCTTCACGGGCTTGGGCGCCGCCGCGGCGGTGTCGATGTAGGCGTAGACGGTGAGCGAGTTCGGGCGTGCGTCGACGAAGGCCGGGACGTTGTCGGTCGCGCCGGTCGGACGTACCTCCGTCGCGGACCGCACGATGCGGGTCACCTCCTTCATGCCGGCCGACGCCACCGTCGTCGAGTCCGTCGCCGCACGCTCCCGCGAGAACGTCCGCGAGAACCCGGCGACCATGCCGACGATGAGGAGCGAGACGATGGACATCAGGAGCATCGTGACGAGGAGCTCCGGCAGGGTGACGCCACGGTCGTCCGTGGGGCGGCGGCCGATCACGGGGTCACCGGCTGACGCGGGTCGACGGTCACGGTCACGGCCGACGCGCCGACGGGTGCCTTCGTCACGCTCCCGGCGACGTTGGGCGACGGGATCGTCACCCGCGACTCGGGCAGCGTGCTGCCCGTTGCGCCTGACGAGTTCGCGTAGAACAGGCGCCACGTCCCGTACGGGAGAGCGATCGCCACCTTCTGACCGTTCGTGGTCGGGATGACCTGGCCGTAGGTGAGCGTCTCGGTGGCATCGCAGCCGGGCAGGCCAGAGCCTACCGGGGGGTTCACCGACTCGGCGCGCAGGTAGCGGTTGCTGTTGCCCGTGCTCGACACCTCGACCACGCCCATGGGGACCTCGATCGTGGCGCTGCCGCCGGGCGGTGCCGCGACGGCCGGCGCGAGCACGCCCTCGTGGCTCACACCACCTACGTCCGATACCGGCCACGCCGTGGGGTCCGCCGCCGCGCAGGTGCCCGCCACCGCCTGGTAGCCCGCGGTGAAGGGGTGCAGCCGGTACTGGGGCCTGCGCGGGTCCGCGGTCGAGGTGGCACCGGGTGTCGCGCGCCCGTACGTGCTGAGGAAGGTCATCTTGAGCGACCCGTCAGTCGGCGTGCGGACGGTGCCCGTCGCGTGCGGGGCCAGGTGCGTCGTGTAGGTGGCACCCTGGTCGAGCTGGAAGCCGAGGGAGGCGGTCGCGTTCGCGGTGACCACCGCGGTCTGCGTCGGCACCTGGACCTGGGCGTCGCTGACGTGCCCGGTCCGCGACACGGCGATCGTGTAGGTGCCGGGGTTGACCCGCAAGACGTACGTGCAGCCCTGCGCGTCCGTCTGGCTGATGACGCTGCCGACGCTCGGGCTCGCGGTGACGGTCACGCCCTCGTTGCCCGTCCCGTCCGCGCGGAGGACCGACACGAGGATCGTGCCCTTGGTCGGGTCGTTGATGTGCTCGTCGGGGTTCAGCACCGTGTCGCTGCGGACCGGGTCCGCACCGGGTCGCATCCCGCCCCACGTGACCGTCACGTTGATGCGCTTGTAGCGCAGTGCCGAGCCGACGCCGGCGGACCCGCACGTGAACTCCGTGTCCGGGTCGCTCACCCACTGCGTCCGCCGCACGACCTGGAAGGTGTCGGAGCCGACCGTGACGTCCCGCTCGTCGTCGAGCAGGCCGAAGATGTTCGGCGCGTCGCGTGCGAGGTCGATCTCCTCCGCGGCCAGGTTGGCGGCGATCGCGCGCACCCGTGCGTCGCGGGAGAGGTGGAGGACGCTCAGCAGGGAGTACGCGAGGCCGGAGCTGACGAGTGCGAACAGGAACATCGCGACGAGCACCTCGGCCAGACTGATGCCGGCGTCGCCGGCGCGGGCGCGCTGCATGTGGTGCCACCAGGTGCGCACGTTAGCCTCCGGATGCTCGTCTGGCCGGCCGACGCGGCGCCGGCCCTGGATTACAGCGGTGTGGGGCGCCGCACGTGCGACGCCCCACACCCCGTTTAAGAAGCGGTGATCAGCCGCCGGCGCCACCGGGCGCCGGAGCCGAGCCGGCGACCTCCGTGATGACGCCCGTGTCGCTGCTGTAGGTCCACGACTTGCCAGTGAGGTCGTCGTGCCGGGCCGTCAGCTGGAACTGCGTGGCCGTCGGCGTGGGGACGACCTCGACCGTCACGGCGTCGGTCTTGTTGTAGCCGTTGTCGAAGATCGACGTGCCCGCGGAGCTGGCCGCGGCGTGGGTCAGGCCCGCGTACGAGCCGTTGTTGCTCACGGCGTACGTCTCGGCGGCGAGCGCCGCGTTCTTGAGGTCGGACTCGACCTGGGCCTCCCAGCCACGCGTGCGCTGGTTCAGGAACGCCGGGATGGCGATCGCGGCGAGGATGCCGATGATGATGATGACGACGAGGAGCTCGATGAGGGTGAAGCCCTTGTCGCCCTCACGCTCGTTCATGACCTTGCGGACGCGAGCCATCATGCTGCTGCCCTGCTTTCGATGTCGGGATTCAGTGCCGGCGAGAGCCGGCGGTTCGGTGCTGCGCTCTGGTCATCGGGCCGGGCGGCGGTCCGCTTGAGGCCTTGTCCGCGGTTCACCCGGACGGCGGCGGGCCGTCCGGGTACGCGTCACTCGACCAGTTCGAAGATCGAGAAGATCGGCATGTAGAGGGCGACGATCATGCCGCCGATGATGACGCCGAGGAACGCGATCATGAGCGGCTCGATGAGGCTCGTGAGCTGTTCCGTGGTCGCCGTGACCTCCTCGTCGTAGAAGACGGCGACCTTGTTGAGCATCTGCTCGAGGGACCCGGCGTCCTCACCTGTGGCGATCATCTGCACGACCATCGGGGGGAACACGGAGTGCTGCGCCAGCGGCACCGACAGCGGCTGACCTTGGCGGACGCCCTGCTGGATGTCCTTGACCGCCTGCTCGATGACGTAGTTGCCGCTCGTCTCCCCCACGATGTCGAGGGCCTGGAGGATCGGGACACCGGCGCCCAGCATCGTGCCGAAGTTGCGCGTGAAGCGGGCGATCGCAATCTTCTTGAACAACGGCCCGAACACGGGGATGCGCAGCATCAGCGGCTGCGTGCGCGACCGGATGGCCTCGTCGTTCTTGTGCTTGCGCCACCAGACCGAGAAGACGATCGCCGCGACCGCCAGCAGCGGCGCCGCCCACTTCATGATGCCGGAGAGGAACACGAGGAACTGCGTCGGTGCGGGCAGCGCCCCGCCGAGGTCGGTGAACATCTGCTCGAAGATCGGCACGATGAACAGGAGCATGCCCACCACCGCGAGGATCGCCATGGCGAACACCATCACGGGGTAGGTCATCGCGGACTTGATCTGCGCCCGCAGCTTGACCTCGGACTCGTAGTTCTCCGCCACCGACGTCAGCGAGTCCTCGAGGAACCCGCCGACCTCGCCCGCCCGGATCATGTTGATCATCAGCGGCGGAAAGATTTCCCGGTGCTTGGAGAGCGACTCGGACAGCGACCCGCCCGTCTCGACGTCGCTGCGCACCGTGCTCAGCGCCTTCGCGAGCGGCTTGCTCTCCGTCTGCTCGGACAGGATCGTCAGCGCGCGCAGAAGCGAGAGGCCCGCGCTGATCATGGTGGCGAGCTGCCGCGCCATGACCGCGAGGTCTTTGAGCTTCACGTTGTCGCCGAAGCCGGGGATCTTGATCTCGGTGTTGAGCCCGCTGTTCGAGACCTCGGTGATCGCGATCGGCGCCATCCCCATCGAGCGCAGGCGGTTGGCGACCGCTTCCTCGTTCTGCGCGTCGATGCGGCCCTTGACGACCTTCCCGGTGCGGTCCGAGAGCTCGTACTCGTATGTGCGCATGACGGCCATCAGTACCCCCCGAGAGACGCGATGGTGGCGGGGCCGCCGCCGTTGACGCCACCGAAGCCGCCGGACTGCGTGGTCGACGCGCCCTGGCGCACGCGCGACGTGCGCCCGACGAGCTTGTTGAAGTCCTCGATGTGGTGCGCCTTATCCAGGCCGACCTCGTACGTGATCTTCCCGCGCTTGACGAGCTCGGCCAGGTTCTGGTCCATCGTGTGCATGCCGTCGTCCGCGCCCGCCTGCATGGCGGAGTAGATCTGGTGCGTCTTGCCCTCGCGGACGAGGTTGCGGATGGCCGGCGTCGCGAGCATGACCTCGGTCGCGACGACGCGGCCCGTGCCGTTCGCCTTCTTGCAGAGCGTCTGGCAGACGACGCCCTGGATCGCGCTGGCGAGCTGGGTGCGCACCTGTGCCTGCTGCCCCGACGGGAAGACGTCGATGATGCGGTCGATCGTCTGCGCGGCGTCCTGCGTGTGCAGGGTCGCGAAGACGAGGTGGCCGGTCTCGGCCGCGGTGAGCGCGACGGAGATCGTCTCGAGGTCGCGCATCTCACCGACGAGGATGATGTCGGGGTCCTGGCGCAGCACGTGCTTCAGCGCGTTCGCGAACGAGTGCGTGTCGGCGCCGACCTCGCGCTGGTTGACGATGCACTTCTTGTGCCGGTGGAGGAACTCGATGGGGTCCTCGACCGTCATGATGTGGTCCTCGCGCGTGCGGTTCGCGAGGTCGATGATCGACGCGAGCGTCGTCGACTTGCCGGAGCCCGTGGGGCCCGTGACGAGGACGAGCCCGCGCGGCAGGCCGGCGAACGAGCCGACCGACTGCGGGACGCCGAGGTCCTCGAGCGGCTTGATCTCGTAGGGGATGACACGGAAGGCCGCGCCCACCGACTCGCGCTGCTGGTAGATGTTCACGCGGAACCGCGCGAGACCGCGCACGGCGTAGGAGATGTCGAGCTCGAGCTCGCTCTCGAACTTCTCGCGCTGCTTCTGCGTGAGCATCGCGTACAGGCTGCGGCGCAGCGGCTCGGGCAGCATCGTGCCGAACTGCTCGAGCGGCTTGAGCGCACCGGAGACGCGGACCATGGGCGGCGAGCCGGCCGTGAAGTGCACGTCGGACGCGCCGAGGCGGTGCATCTCGATCAGCACCTCGTCGATCGAGACGTCACCCTCGTGCTGGGCGGTGCCCATGCCCGAGCGGGCGGACGGTCCACCGGCCGCACGGCGCGGCTCCGTGCGCGCCGGCGCGGGCGCGGCGGCCGGTGCAGGGGCGGCGACGGGCGCCGGCGGCTGCGGGGGTGCGAGGGCGGGCGCCGGCGCGAAGGTCGCACCGCCCGGTCCCCCGGGCGCGAACGTCGCGGGCGGGCCGCCCGGCGTGAACGTCGCCCCACCGGGCGCGGCGGGCGGGAACGCGGCGGACGCGTGCGCGGGCGGCGGCACCGACCCGGGCGGCGGGTAGGCGCCCCGGCTCTGGGACGGGACCGGCTGGTACGTCGCGGTGTGCGCCGGCGGCGCCTCCCCCGCGACCGGACCGGCCGGCCGGTACGGCGGCAGCGGCCGGGTCGGGTCCCCCGAGGCCGGCCTGTAGGTCTCACTCACGTCGTCTGCCTCCAGGCTCTCCAGCACGGTCGTGCGCCGCCCCACGGCGGCGCACGGGCACGCGTTGGTCATCGGTCCTGGACGGCCCCGACTTGAGCCACGACGTGGACCGGCGCGGGCGTCGCCCCTCCCGGGGACGCCCGCGCCGGTGGCCTCACGCGACGACGCGGAGGATCTCCTCGATCGACGTGTCGCCGGACGCGACCTTGTACCAGCCGTCCTCGCGCAGCGTCCGCATGCCCTGCTTGACGGCCGTCTGGTTGATGTCCGCGGACGACGAGTGCGCCACGGCGTGGCGCTCGATCTCCTCGGTGACCCGCATGACCTCGTGCAGCGCGAGGCGGCCCTTGTAGCCGGTGCGCGAGCACGCGACGCAGCCCGCCGGCCGGTACAGGTCAGGGATCGGCTCCCCCGGCACCCACGGGAACCGCGCGGCCTCGAGCTCGGCCGGCGACGGCGTGTACGGCTCCTTGCACTTCGGGCACAGCCGCCGTGCGAGGCGCTGGGCGACGACGCAGTCGAGCGCGGACCCCACGAGGAACGGCTCGATGCCCATCTCGGTGAGACGAGTGACGGCCGACGGCGCGTCGTTGGTGTGCAAGGTCGAGAGGACGAGGTGGCCGGTGAGGGCCGCCTCGACGGCGATCTGCGCGGTCTCGTGGTCACGGATCTCACCGAGCAGCACGACGTCGGGGTCCGACCGCAGGATCGAGCGCAGGGCCGCGGCGAACGTCAGGCCCGCCTTGGGGTTCACCTGCACCTGGTTGATGCCGGGCAGCCGGTACTCGACCGGGTCCTCGACCGTGATGACGTTGATGTCGGGCTTGGAGACCGCGTTCAGCGTCGCGTACAGCGTCGTGGACTTGCCGGAGCCGGTCGGGCCGGTCACGAGGATCATCCCGTAGGGCTTGGTGTACGACTCGCGGTACGTCGCGTAGTTGTGCTCGAGGAACGACAGGTCGCGCAGGTCGAGGCTCGCGGTCGAGTTGTCGAGGATGCGCATGACGATCTTCTCGCCCCACACCGTCGGCAGCGTCGCCACGCGCAGGTCGATCTTGCGCCCGTTGTGCGTCACCGACATGCGGCCGTCCTGCGGCTTGCGCTTTTCCGCGATGTCGATGTCGCTCATGATCTTCACGCGGCTGATGACGCCGCCGATGATGTTCTTCGGCGACCGCTGCGTCTCGTGCAGCACGCCGTCGATGCGGTACCGGACGCGCAGGTCGTGCTCGGTCGGCTCGATGTGGATGTCGGACGCGCGGTCCGTGATCGCCTGCGTCACCAGCAGGTTGACGTAGCGGACGATCGGCGCGTCGTCCTCGATGGAGTCGCCGATCCGCGAGAAGTCGACCTCGGGCTCGGGCTCCTCCTCGATGAACGCCGAGGAGAGGTCCTCCATCTCGCCGTCCGCGCGGCAGAAGCGGTCGATGGCACGCAGCACGTTGTCGTACGTGGTGACGACCGGCACGACGGGGACGCGCGCGACGGTGCGGACGTCGTCCACGGCGACCACGTTCGCGGGGTCCGCGGTGGCGACGACGAGTGCGCCGTTGCGGATCGCGATCGGCAGCACCGAGTACCGCCGGCACACCGAGGCGGGCACCATCGTCACCGCCGTGCGGTCCACGGGGTACTCGTCGAGGTCGACGAACTCCATGCCGACCTGCGCGGCGAGCGCCCGCACCAGCTGCGCCTCGCTGATCATGCCGAGCTCGACGAGGGTGCGTCCGAGCGAGGCTCCGATCGAGGTCTGCTCGTCGAGCGCCGCGAGCAGCTGCGCCTCCGTCACGAGCCCCTCGTCGAGCAGGATCTCCCCGAGCTGCTTCACGCGCGTCCCTCCGCCTCCGAGGTGCGCCGGTGCTGCACCCCGAAGGGTCATCGGCACCGTGGGCGGGCGTCCTTGAGGGCGGCGGCACGTCCGATCGGGGACCACTCGTCCGGCGGCGGGGGTTCATCACCCGTTCGTGACCCCCGCGGCCCCGCACGTGACCGGCGGTCAGCCCGCGACGGGCGTGAGCGCCGCCTGCAGCGCGGCGTCCATCGCGTCGACGGGTGCCGTGCGGCCCGTCATGAGGCGCACCTGCTCCACCGCCTGGTGCAGCAGCATCCGCTCGCCGCCGACCGTGCGGCCGCCGGCGCGCTCCCACGCCTGCGCGAGCGCGGTCGGGCGCGGGTCGTAGACGACGTCGAGGAGCACGCCGCGCACCGGCCCTGCCAGAGCGTCCGCGAGGGCGTCGGGTGCGTGCGCAGGGAGCGTCGAGACGACGACGTCGGCCGCCGCGAGCTCCGGCGCGGTCGCCTCGAGCGGGCGCAGCACCGGCTCGACGCCCATGCGGTGCGCCGCACGCAGCAGCGCACCGGCCCGCCCGGCGGACCGCAGGTGCACCGTCGGCGTCGTGCAGCCGAGCTGCGCGAGCGCGGCGAGCGTCGACGCGGCCGTGGCACCGGCACCGAGCACGGCCGCCCGCCGGACGCCGCCCACCACACCGGCCTCGCCCAGCGCCGCGACGATGCCGTGCACGTCGGTGTTCGCGCCGGTGAGGACGCGCCGCGCACCCTCCCCCTGCGGCAGCACCGTGTTGACGGCGCCGACGACCTGCGCGAGCGGCTCGACGTGGTCCAGCAGCGGCAGCACCGCGTGCTTGAGCGGCATCGTCAGGCTCAGCCCCGCCCACGACGCGTCGAGGCCGTCGAGGAACGCGCCGAGCGTCTCCTCGGTGACGTCGTGCACCTCGTAGCGCCAGTCGTCCATGCCGAGCGCCGCGTACGCCGCGCCGTGCAGCACGGGCGACAGCGAGTGCCCGACCGGGTGCCCGAGCACGGCGCAGCGCCGTCCGGCGGGCGCCGGCTGACCCTGCAGCGTCACCCTTCCTCGTTCTCCGCCTGCCACTGGCGCAGCTCGGCGACGTTCGCGTCGTGCTCCTCGCGCGTGGCGGCGAACCGGGTCTCCCCCGTCGCCAGGTTGACCGCGGTCCAGAAGATCCAGTCACCCGGCTCCGGGTTGAGCACGGCGTCGATCGATTTCTCCCCCGGCGACGCGATCGGCGTCGGCGGCAGGCCCACGTGCGTGTACGTGTTGTACGGGTTCGACGCGTCGCGGAGCATCTCCGTCGTCAGCTCCGTCCCGGGCACGCCCTCCCCGTACGCGACGGCCGCGTCGATCTGCAGGATCATCGCCTTCTCGAGGCGGTTCTCGATCGCCCGCGCCATCCTCGGCCGGTCCGGGTCGTGCCGCGCCTCGCGCTCGACGAGGGACGCCTTGTTGAGCACCGTCTCCCACTGGTCCTGCGCGACTCCCTTGGCCGTCAGCACCTCGACCGTCTTCGCGACCATCTGCCGCAGCACACCCGCGGCGTCCGTGCCGGGCTCGATCTGGTACGTCGACGGGTACAGCCACCCCTCGACGTTGCCCCCCGCCTCGGCCGGCAGGCCGATCGCGGCGGGGTCCGCGGCGGCGGCCTGCAGCTGGTCGACCGGGATGAGCGTGACCTCCCGGACCCGGTCGTAGATCTGCGCGGCGCTGTACCCCTCCGGGATCGTGACCTTCATGGACACGCGGTTCTTCGCGTCCAGCAGGGCGACGACCGCGTCGGACGCCTTCATCTCGAGCAGCAGCTGGTAGGTCCCCGGCTGGATCGACGCGGCGTCGGGGTTCGCGGCGTAGGCGTCGAGGAACGCGTCCCGCGTCGCGACGACGCCGGCGTCGGTGAGGGTCGTCGCCATGTCGGCGCCGGTGGCGCCGGCGTTGATGACGACCGGTGCGGCGCCGGGCCGGCCCGGACCGGCGTAGTCCTCGACCGGCGCGGCCTGGTCGGGGTCCCCGCCGCCGAACAGGTTCGTGCCGCCGAGGAGGGAGAACACCACGTAGCCGGCGCCCACCACCATGACCAGCGCGACAACCAGGACGGCGACCGACCGGCGCCGACGCTGCTTGCGCAGCCGTTCCTCGCGCTTGCGTCCCGAGGACCGCGAACGGCGTCGGGGCTCGGTCGGTCCGGGCGCACCCGTCCCTCCGACGCGCTCACCACCGAACAGCTCGGCTGCGCTCTCGTCGGACTTCACCGGGGCCCACCACTCCGTCTGGTTGCTCACCTGCGCGTCACTCCGTCGTCGTCGTGCCGTCGCCCGCAGACCCCTCCACGGCGCGGCGCGAGCTGCGTCGGTCGACGTCGACCCGTTCTCCGGACCTCCGCCCCGTCGCCCTCTCGGCGTCGAGCGCGTGCTGCAGGATGACCACCGCGGCCGCCTGGTCGACGACCTGCCGGTGGCGGCGTCCGGATCGGCCGGACGCCTGGAGCGCCTGGTGAGCGGTCACCGTGCTCATCCGCTCGTCCACGAGCCGCACCCTGACGGGTGCGACCTGGCGCGCCAGTGCGACAGCGTACGCGCGCGCGAGGTCCGCGGACGACCCCTCGGCTCCCGAGAGGTGCCGCGGCAGCCCCACGTACACCACCGCGACGTCCCGTTCGCGCACGTGCGCGGCGACCGCGACCACGTCCGCGGAGCCCGGCTTCACCTTGCCGGCGGCGCGCGGCAGCGTCTCCACGGGGGTCGCCAGCATGCCGTCGGGGTCGCTCGCGGCGAGGCCGACGCGGACCGTGCCGACGTCGACGGCGAGCCGGGCGCCGCGGGTCACGGCGTCCGGGTCCTGGTCCTGGTCCTGGTCCATGGTCGTCGGCAGGTCCGGTGCGGGCACGTCAGCCACGCACCGCCGCGGCGACCGCGTCGAGCGCGGCCGGCAGCCGGCTCGCGTCCGCGCCGCCGCCCTGCGCGACGTCGTCCTTGCCACCGCCACCGCCGCCGAGCACGCCCGACGCCGTGCGGACGAGCGCACCGGCCTTCAGGCCGGCCTCGCGCGCCGCGCCGTTGGTCGCGATCACGACGACCGGCCGGCCCTTGCTCGTGCCGCCCACCGCGACGACCGACGGCGACGCCTCCCCGAGGCGGCCGCGGACGTCGAGCGCCAGCGTGCGCAGGTCGTCGGCCGACGCGACGTCGCCGGCGTCGTGCGTGACGACGAGCGTCGTGCCGATCTGCTGCGGCGCCGCCGCGAGCGAGCCCGCCGCGGCGAGCAGCTGGCCCTGGCGCAGCTGCGCGAGCGCCTTCTCGGACTCCTTGAGGCGCGACATCAGCGAGGACACCCGGTCGGAGAGCTCGTCGGGACGCGCCCCGAGCAGCCCGGAGAGCTGGCTGACGAGCGCCCGCTCCTTGGCCTGGTACCCGTACGCCTGGTCGCCCACGAGCGCGTCCACGCGTCGCACGCCGGAGCCGATGGACGACTCCCCCAGCAGCGTCACGAGCCCGAGCTCGCCGGACCGGCGCACGTGCGTGCCGGCGCACAGCTCGCGCGACCAGTCGCCGCCGATGGAGACGACGCGGACCTCGTTGCCGTACTTCTCGCCGAACAGCGCCATCGCGCCGAGCGCGCGGGCCTCGTCGATGGCCATCGTGCGGTCGGTGACCTCGAGGTCGTCCTGGAGCCGCTCGTTGACGCGGCCCTCGATCTGCGCGAGCGCCGACGACGGCACACCCGCACCGGACCGGAAGTCGAAGCGCAGCCGGCTGGGCGCGTTCTCCGAGCCCGCCTGCGTCGCGGTGTCGCCGAGCTCCTCGCGCAGCGCCTTGTGCACCATGTGCGTCGCCGTGTGGGCGCGGGCGATCGCGCGGCGCCGGGCCGTGTCGATCGTCGCCGTGCCCGCGTCGCCCAGCGTGAGGGTGCCGTCGACCAGGCGGCCGTGGTGGACGGAGAGGCCCTTGATGGGCGCCTGCACGTCGTCGACCTCCACGAGGGCGCCGCCCTCGAGCGCGATCGTCCCCGTGTCGGCCAGCTGACCGCCGGACTCCGCGTAGAACGGCGTCACGTCGAGCACGACCTGGACGTCGGCCGGCGCGGTCGCCGTCGGCGCGGGGACGCCGTCGACGAGCAGGCCGACGACCTTCGTGCGCGCCGTCGTGTCGGTGTAGCCGACGAACCGCACGGGTGCGCCCGTCTCGCCCGACAGCGTCGCGTGCAGCTGCTGGTAGGCCGACGTGTCGGCGTGACCCGTCTTCTTCGCCAGCGCGTCCGCGCGCGCCCGCTCGCGTTGCGCCTGCATGAGCGACCGGAACGCGGTCTCGTCGACCGCGACGCCGTGCTCCGACGCCATCTCCAGCGTGAGGTCGATCGGGAAGCCGTAGGTGTCGTGCAGCGCGAACGCCTGCTCGCCGGACAGGACCGCCGAGCCCGTGCCCGCCGCCGTGCGGGCGCGGCCGACCGCACCCTCGAAGATCGTCGTGCCGGCGGACAGGGTGCGCAGGAACGCCTCCTCCTCGCCGTACACGACCTGCGCGATGCGGTCGAAGTCGGACGCCACCTGCGGGTAGGACAACGCCATGGCGTCGCGGCTCACGGGCAGCAGGTGCTGCAGCGTGGCCTCCTCGACGCCGAGCAGGCGCATCGAGCGCACCGTGCGGCGCAGCAGGCGGCGCAGCACGTAGCCGCGCCCCTCGTTCGACGGCGTGACGCCGTCCGCCACGAGCATGAGGCTCGAGCGCACGTGGTCGCCGACGACGCGGAGCCGCACGTCGTCCTCCGCGACCGCGCCGTAGCGCCGGCCCGTGAGGTCCTGCGCGCGCGCGATGACGGGGAAGACCTCGTCCGTCTCGTACAGGTTGTTCTTGCCCTGCAGCAGGTACGCGATGCGCTCGAGTCCCGCACCGGTGTCGATCGCCTTGCGCTCGAGCTCGCCGAGCAGCGGGTAGTCCTTGCCGCGGCCCTCGCCGCGCACGAACTGGTCGAAGACGAGGTTCCAGATCTCGAGGTAGCGGTCGCCGCCCGGGTCGACGGTGCCGCCCTCGGCCTCGGGCCCGAACTCGGGGCCGCGGTCGTAGTGCCACTCCGCGCAGGGACCGGCGGGGCCGGGCTGGCCCGTGTCCCAGAAGATCTCCTCGCGCGTGAGCCGCACGATGTGCTTCGGGTCCACGCCGACACGCACGAGCGCGTCCGCCGACTCCGCGTCCTCGTTCCAGATCGTCACCCAGAGCCGGTCGCCGTCGAGGCCGTAGCCGCCCTGGTCCTGCGGCGTCGTCAGCAGCTCCCACGCCAGCTCGATCGCGCCCTGCTTGAAGTAGTCGCCGAACGAGAAGTTGCCCATCATCTGGAAGAACGTGCCGTGCCGCGTCGTGCGGCCGACGTTCTCGATGTCGTTCGTGCGGATGCACTTCTGCACGCTCGCCACCCGCGGCCACGGCGCGTCCTGCGTGCCGAGGATGTACGGGATGAACGGCACCATGCCGGCGATCGTGAAGAGGATCGACGGGTCCGGGGAGATGAGCGGCACGGACGGCGCGATGGCGTGGTCCTTGCTCGCGAAGTAGTCGAGCCAGCGCTGGCGGATCTCGGCGGTGCGCATGTCGTCCTCGTCGTGTCGTCCGGCGCCGTGCGGCGGCGGGTGGTTCGCGGTGGTGCGGGCCCGGGGTGCCGGGTCGCCGCGGGGTCGCTGGGGCCTCGACGGCCCGGACCGGTCAGAAGAAGGGCGCCCGGCCGTCGTCGTCGGGGTCGTGCGTGGGGGCGTCGTCCCAGCCGCGCGCCCGCAGGTCGCCGGCGAGGTCGCCGCCCCGGGGCGCGCCGCCGAACGCCGCGCGCAGCTCGTCCTTGCGGCGCGGGGCCGAGGCGCGGAGCTCGTCCACGTCGACGTCCCCGACGAGGGCGTCGAGCAGCTCGGCCTCGCGCGCGGCGACGCCGGTGCGGAAGTCGTCCCGCGCGGCGTGCAGCGCGCGCGTCAGCCGCGTCGCGCCCTCGACGGCGTCCACCGTGCCGGCAGGTGCGTAGGCCTCCACGACCCGACGGCCGTTGCGGACCGCGACGACCGTCACCGCGACGCCGACGCCGACCCAGAAGAGGCGCTTCACCGCGGCCCCCGGCGCAGCCCGGCGAGCGCGCGGCGCACGCCGTAGGAGAAGGCGGCGACCTTGACCAGCGGCGCGCCGACCGTCGCCGTCACGAGGGACGTGAGGGCGGAGACGTTCTCGCTCACCTGCGCGGCGGCGGTCGTCACGGTGTCGACCTTGTCGATCTGCGTCGAGGAGGACGCCACGAGCTGGGCCGTCTCGTCGAGGACCGGCAGGCTGTGGTCCGTCAGGCGGCGCACCGAGGCCTGCGCCTCGTCCAGCACCCGGCCCAGCTTCACGAGCGGCACGGCGAGCACGCCCACCAGCAGCACGAACGCGATGGCGGCGATCAGCCCGGCGACGTCCCCGACGGACATGCCCGTTCCCCTCTCGGTACGTGGAGGCGCGACGGCCGACGGCCGCGCGACCCGGCCACCCTACCCGCGCGGTGCGGGGCGGCCACGTGCACGAACGCCCCGCGGCGCGGCGCGCGGCGGGGCGTTCATGCTGGACCGGGGCGGTACCGCCCCGGTCGGAGCGCTGCAGGTCAGCGGGCGTAGTACTCGACGACCAGCTGGACCTCGCACGTGACCGGGATCTCGGCGCGCTTGGGGCGGCGCACGAGGACGGCCGACAGCTTCTCGAGCTGCACGTCGAGGTAGCCCGGGAGCGTCGGGAGGACGTCGCGGTGCGCGCCGGCGGCGGCGACCTGGAACGGCACGGTGGCCTGCGACTTCGGCTTGATCTGGAGCGTCTGGCCCTCCTTCACGCGGAAGGACGGGCGGTCGACGATCTTGCCGTCGACGAGCACGTGGCGGTGCACGACGACCTGGCGGGCCTGGAGGATCGTGCGGGCGAAGCCGGCACGCAGCACGAGCGCGTCGAGACGCGTCTCGAGGTCCTCGACGAGCGCCTCACCGGTCAGGCCCGGGGCCTTGCGGGCGTTCTCGTACGCCTTGGCGAGCTGCTTCTCGCGCAGCGCGTACTGGGCGCGCAGACGCTGCTTCTCGCGCAGACGGACGGCGTAGTCCGACTCGGTGCGGCGACGGGCACGGCCGTGCTCACCGGGCGGGTAGGGGCGCTTCTCGAAGTGCTTGACGGCCTTGGGCGTCAGGGCCAGGCCGAGGGCGCGGCTCAGGCGGACCTGGCGGCGCGAGCGGGTCACACTGCTCACAGATGTACTTCCTGTCGTGTTCTCGTTGACGATCACACCCGCGCACCGGAGCTGGGCTCCGGACGGAAAGGGATCCGGCGGGCGTGGGGCCGACCACGGTGCGGCGCGCGTCCCTCCGTCGGTCCGGGCTGCTGCTCGGGCGTGTGGCGGGGTGGCGGTGCGTCGCGGGCTGAGGCCCCAGGCGGTCGTCCACCTCGGCGGACGACCGCACCACTGTACCGGACGCGTGGCCCGCCCCCGGCACGGGACCCCGACGAGCCGTCCCGACGGACGTTAGCGCGTGCCGTCGCCCTGCTCGAGGATCTGCCGGATCCGCCCGAGCCGCTCCTGGACCGAGCGCTCGAACCCGCGGTCGCTCGGCTCGTAGTACCGCGTGCCCACCAGCTCGTCGGGCAGGTACTGCTGCGGCGCGACGGCGTGCGGCTCGTCGTGCGCGTACCGGTAGCCCTTCCCGTGCCCGAGCGCCTTCGCGCCGGCGTAGTGGGCGTCGCGCAGGTGGGTCGGCACGGACCCGAGCCGCCCCGCGCGCACGTCCTCGAGCGCCCGGTTGATGCCGACGTACGCGGCGTTCGACTTGGGCGCCGTCGCGAGGTGCACGACCGCCTCGGCGAGGATGATCCGCGCCTCCGGCATGCCGATGAGCGCGACCGCCTGCGCGGCCGCGACCGCGGTCTGCAGCGCGCTCGGGTCGGCCATGCCGACGTCCTCGGCGGCCGAGATCACGATCCGGCGCGCGATGAAGCGTGGGTCCTCCCCCGCCGCGATCATGCGCGCGAGGTAGTGCAGCGAGGCGTCGACGTCCGACCCGCGCACCGACTTGATGAACGCGCTGATGACGTCGTAGTGCTGGTCGCCGTCCCGGTCGTAGCGGACCGCGGCGACGTCGATCGCGCGCTCGACCGTGGCCAGGTCCACCTCGGCCGGCGTCTCGGACGACGCCGCCGGCGCGTCGGCGAGCGCCGCGCCCGCGGCGGCCTCGAGGATCGTCAGCGCCTTGCGCGCGTCGCCGCCGGCGAGCCGCAGCAGGTGCTCCGAGGCGTCGTCGGACAGCGTCACCGTGCCGCCCAGGCCCCGCTCGTCCACGACGGCGCGCTCCACGAGCGCCCGGACGTCGTCGGTCGTCAGGGGCTGCAGGGTGAGCAGCAGAGACCGCGACAGCAGCGGCGAGTTCACCGAGAACGAGGGGTTCTCCGTCGTCGCCGCCACGAGCGTCACCCAGCGGTTCTCGACGCTCGGCAGGAGGGCGTCCTGCTGCGCCTTGGTGAAGCGGTGCACCTCGTCGATGAACAGCACCGTCTCGCCGCCGTCCGTGGCGAGCCGACGACGGGCGTCGTCGACGACCCCGCGGACGTCCTTCACGCCGGCCGTCACGGCCGACAGCTCGACGAACCGCCGCCCGGACGTCGCCGCGACGAGGTAGGCCAGCGTGGTCTTGCCCGTGCCGGGCGGGCCCCACAGGACGACCGAGGACGGCGCGGCACGGCGGGCGGCGTCGTCGGCGGGCTCCACGAGCCGGCGCAGCGGCGAGCCGGGCACGAGCAGGTGCCCCTGGCCCGCGACCTCGGCGAGCGACCGCGGCCGCATGCGCACCGCGAGCGGCGCGCCCGCCGCCGGCGCGGGCACGCCCTGCGCCGTGGAGGTCGCCGCGTCGAACAGGTCCATGCGAGGAGCCTACGGTCGCCCTCCGACGTCACCGTCCGAGGGGTCGTGCGACGTGCGCGCCCGTCCGACGACCTGCGACGATGTCGCGCGTGTTCGCTCGCCTGGGTCGCCTCGTCGCCCACCACCCGCGCCTGACCGTCGTCGTCTGGCTGGTGCTCGCGGTGGCCGGCTACGCCCTGGCCGTGCTCGGCGTGCACGGCGAGAGCCTCTTCGACCGCGTCGCGACCGGTGCGCCCGGGGTGAGCGGCGCCGAGAGCACGCAGGGCCAGCAGCTCCTCAACGACGCCCGCACCGCCGGGCCCGGCGTGACGCTCGTCGTCGACGGCGTCGACCCCGCGACGCCGGAGCTGGGCGCGGCGCTCGACGACGCCCGCGCCGACCTCGCGGCCGTCGCGGGGGTCGCGACCGTCTTCGACCCCCTCGCACTGCCGGGCGGCGCCACCAACCCCGCGGCCGCACCGCTGCTCGCCGAGGACGGCCGCGGCTTCCTCGTCGTGGTCGAGCTGGAGGCGGACCTGGACGAGGGCACCGAGGCGGCGGCGCTCCACGCGGTGGAGCAGCGCCTGCGCGCGGTGCCCGCCGACCTGCGTGCCGTCGCGCCGGACGCGACGGGCCTCGTCGGCGCGGAGCACCTCATCGTCGACGAGATCACCGACCAGGTGGAGCAGGACCTGCGCACCGGCGAGCTCGTCGCGCTGCCCATCGCGCTGGTCGTGATGGTGCTGGTGTTCGGAGGGTTCCTCGCCGCGGCCATGCCCATGGCGGGCGCCCTCGCGTCCATCGCGGGCGGTCTCGGCTCCGTCCTCGCCCTCACGTACGTGATGGACGTCGAGGCGTCGGTCGTCAACGTCGTCACCGTGCTCGGGCTGGGCCTGTCGATCGACTACGGCCTGCTCGTCGTCTCGCGGTTCCGGGAGGAGCTGCACCGTCTCGTGGACGGCGACGGCGGCGCCGCGAGCCGGCGGCGGCGCGGGGACGGGCCGGTCGTGCAGGCGGTCGAGACGACGATGGCGACGGCCGGCCGCACGGTCGCCTTCTCCGCGGTGACGGTCGCGATCGCCATCAGCGGCCTGCTCGCGTTCCGCCCCGACATCCTGCGCGCCATCGCGGCCGCCGGCGTGCTCGTCGTCCTCGTCGCGGTCGCCACCGCCCTCACGCTCGTGCCGGCGCTCCTGACGATCTCCGGGCGGCGCCTCGCCGGCGCGGGCGTGCTGGCCCGCGTGCCGGGCGTGCGCCGGCTGCTGGCCCGCGCCTCCGACGTCGAGCGCGAGGAAGGCGCGTTCTCCACGCTCGCCGCCCGGGTCCAGCGGCACCCGTGGTGGGTGATGCTCGGCTCGTTCGCCCTGCTGGCGGTCCTCGCGCTGCCCGTGCTCCGCATGGACCTGCGCATCAGCGGCATCGAGCTGCTGCCCGCCGGCACCGCCCAGCGCGCGTACGTCGCGGCGCTCGAGGAGGACTACGCCGGCGCCTCGGCACCCGCCGTGACGGTCGTCGCGGCGACCTCCCTCGAGGAGGCGACCGCGTGGTCGCAGGACGTCGCCGCGCTCGACGGCGTCGCGTCCGTCGACCCACCGACCGCCGCGGGCTCGTACGTCGTCGTCGGCGTGCGCCCGGCCGACGCCGACCCGGGCGGCGACGTCGCCGTCGACGTCGTGCGCGCCGTGCGGGGCCTCGACGCGCCGTTCGAGCGGTGGGTCGTGGGCCAGGCGGCGAGCCAGATCGACTTCACGGACGCCCTCGTCGAACGCGCGCCGCTCGCCCTCACCGTGGTGGCCGTCGCGACGCTCCTCCTGCTCTTCCTCATGACCGGCTCCGTCGTCATCCCGGTCAAGGCGCTGCTCACCAACACGCTGTCGATCCTCGCGTCGCTCGGCGTGCTCGTGTGGGCGTTCCAGGACGGGCACCTCGAGGGACTGCTCGGGTTCGAGTCGACCGGCGGCATCGAGACCTACGTGCTCGCGCTCGTCGCGGCGTTCGCGTTCGGGCTGGCCATGGACTACGAGGTGTTCCTGCTCGCGCGCGTCAAGGAGCTGCACGACGGCGGGATGCCGACCGACCGGGCGGTCCGGCTGGGGCTGCAGCGGTCGGGCCGGATCATCACGTCCGCCGCGGCGATCATCATCGTGGTGTTCGCCGGGTTCGTGGCCGGCGACCTCATCGTCATCAAGCAGGTCGGCTTCGCGCTGGCGGTGGCCGTGCTCATCGACGCGACGGTCGTCCGGCTGCTGCTCGTGCCGGCGACCATGACGGTGCTGGACCGCGCCAACTGGTGGGCGCCGGCCCCGCTGCGCCGGCTGTACGAGCGGTTCGCGATCCTGCACTGAGCTGAGCTCGTGCGGTCGGGCCGGCCCGCGGGGCCGGCCCACCCCCACGCCGGCCGTCAGCGCCGGAAGCCGCCGGTGTGGCCCGGACGCGCGTACGACGCGTTCTCCTCGTCGACCGTCATGCCCAGGCGCAGGTAGAGGCGGCGCGCGACGTGGTTGTCGGCGTACAGGCCGAGCGAGACCCAGGCCAGGCCGGACCCGAGGCCCGCGCGCAGCGCCGTCGCCGTCAGCGCGGCGCCGATCCCCCGCCCCCGTGCGGAGGGGACGACACCGAGGCCGTGCAGGTGCCACGACCCGCGCCCGTCGAGCGCACCGAGCCGCTGCGCCGCCCCGATGACGCCCACGAGCCGTCCGCCGTCGCGCACGCCCCACCAGCCGGCGTCGTCGGCCGACCCGGGGTGCGCGTGGGTGCCGGGGTTCGCCTCGGCGAGGCACGCGGCGACCTCGTCCGCGGCGGGGTCGCCGAGGCGCTCCACCGCCTCCTCGCCCGGCACCGGCGGCGGCGCCGCATCCGTCGACATCCGATCCCACGTCGAGAACGGTGCGACGCCGAGCGTCGCGAGCGTGCCCGCGTCGACGACCGCGCTGCGCGGCACCGTCAGCCAGGCGAGGGTCCGGCCGTCGGCCACGAGCTCGCACGCGAGGTCGCCGAGCAGGCGGCCGACGGTCGCGCCCTCGCCCGCGCACATCGCGACGAGACCGGCGTCCGCGCTGCGCACGAGCAGCACGTCCGGCCCGTCGCCGAGCACGCGCGCGTCACCCCACCGGTCGCGGTCCGCGAGCAGCCACCGACGACCGCGGAACGCGTCCGGCAGGCGCGTGACGAGCGCGTCGGCCGCCGCCGTCACACCGCGGCTGCGGCCGGCCCCGCCGCGTCGCCCGCCGCGGCCTTCGGCTTCGCGTCGACACCCGTCTCGCGCCGCTGGGCGGGCGAGATCGGCGCCGGGGCGCCCGTCAGCGGGTCGTACCCGCCGCCCGACTTCGGGAACGCGATGACCTCACGGATCGACTCGGACCGCGTGAGCAGCGCCGTGATGCGGTCCCAGCCGAAGGCGATGCCGCCGTGCGGCGGCGCGCCGAACTGGAACGCGTCGAGGAGGAAGCCGAACTTCTCCTGCGCCTCCTCGGGGCCGATGCCCATCATGGCGAAGACACGCTCCTGCACGTCCCGGCGGTGGATACGGATCGAGCCGCCGCCGATCTCGTTGCCGTTGCAGACGATGTCGTAGGCGTACGCGAGCGCCGCGCCCGGGTCCTTCTCGAAGCGGTCGACCCACTCCGGCGTCGGCGACGTGAACGCGTGGTGCACGGCGGTCCAGGCGCCCGCGCCGACCGCGACGTCGTCGTCCTCGCCCGTGGGCTTGAACAGCGGCGCGTCGACCACCCACACGAACGACCACGCGTCCTCGTCGACGAGCCCGCCGCGCCGGCCGATCTCGAGCCGCGCCGCGCCGAGCAGCGCGCGCGCCTCCGTCGCGGAGCCGGCCGCGAAGAACACCGCGTCGCCGGGGTTCGCGCCCACGGCCGCCGCGAGGCCCGCCCGCTCCTCGTCCGTGATGTTCTTGGCGACCGGGCCGCCGAGCTCGCCGTCCTCGCCGACCGTCACGTAGGCGAGGCCCTTGGCCCCCCGCTGCTTGGCCCACTCCTGCCACGCGTCGAAGCCGCGGCGCGGCGTGGCGGCACCGCCGGGCTGCACGACGGCGCCCACGTACGGCGCCTGGAACACGCGGAACGGCGTCTGCGCGAAGTAGGGCGTGAGGTCGGTCAGCTCGAGCCCGAACCGCAGGTCGGGCTTGTCGGTGCCGTACCGCTCCATCGCGTCGGCGTACGTCATGCGCGGGATCGGCGTCGGCACCGTGTAGCCGATGAGGTCCCACAGCGCGACGAGGATCTTCTCGCCCAGCGCGATGACGTCGTCCTGGTCGACGAAGCTCGCCTCGACGTCGAGCTGCGTGAACTCCGGCTGCCGGTCGGCGCGGAAGTCCTCGTCCCGGTAGCAGCGGGCGATCTGGTAGTACCGCTCGAGCCCGCCGACCATGAGCAGCTGCTTGAACAGCTGCGGCGACTGCGGCAGCGCGTACCAGCTGCCGGGCGCCAGGCGCGCCGGCACGACGAAGTCGCGCGCGCCCTCGGGCGTCGAGCGCGTCAGCGTGGGCGTCTCGACCTCGACGAAGCCGTCCGCGTCGAGCACGCGGCGCGCGGCCGCGTTCGCCTTGGCCCGCAGGCGCAGCGCGTGCGCGGGCGCCGGGCGACGCAGGTCGAGGTAGCGGTGGCGCAGGCGCGCCTCCTCGCCGACGGGCTCGTCGAGCGACGTCGAGACCGGGAAGGGCAGCGGCGCGGACTCGTTGAGCACGACGACCTCGGCCGCGACGACCTCGACCTCGCCGGTGGCGAGGTTGCTGTTCTCGTTGCCCTCGGGCCGCCGGCCGACCTCACCGGTCACCTGCAGCACGTACTCGGCGCGCAGACCGTGCGCGACGGCCTCGTCGCGGATCACGACCTGCGCGATGCCGGACGCGTCCCGCAGGTCGACGAACGCCACCCCACCGTGATCGCGGCGGCGGTCCACCCACCCGGTGAGGGTGACGGTGGTGCCGATGTGCTCGGCTCGCAGCGAGCCGGCGGTGTGGGTGCGGAGCACAGCGTGGTCCTTCGTGGTCGAGGGGTACGGGAGCGCCCGAGGACGCCCGCCCGATCCTAGTGGGCCGCGCTCGGACGGGCCGCCGGGTCACGGCCGTCGTCGGCGCCTCCTCAGGACAGGGCGCCTCCTCAGAACAGGGCGCCTCCTCAGAACAGGGTGGCGACGGCGGGCTCCGGCACGGTCGCCACCGCGGGCGACGCGTCCGCCGGCCCGCCCGACGCCGCGGGCCACGACGTGGAGCCGGCCCGCCACGCGCGGTGCCCGCGCGGGTCGGCGAAGCCGTGCCGGGTCAGCAGCGGTCCGACGCGGGCGTCGAGCCAGTGCCGGTACTCGTCCGACGTGTACGCCGAGCGGCCGTACAGGCGCCGGTACCGCGCAAGCAACCCCGGCCGGTGCGTCCGCAGCCAGTCCTCCATGAGCGGCTTCACGGCGCCGCGCAGGTGCAGCGCCATCACGCTCACCCCCGTCGCCCCCGCCTCGGACAGAGCGCCGAGCAGGGCGTCCAGGTGCTCCTCGGAGTCGGTCAGCCACGGCAGCACGGGCGCCACGAGCACCCCGCACGTGAGCCCCGCGTCCCGGACCGCACGCACGAGCGCGAGTCGTGCGCGGGGCGTCGGCGTCCCCGGCTCGAGCAGCTGCTGCAGCTCCTCGTCCACGGTCGCCAGCGAGATGCTGACCGCGACCGACCCGCCGGCCGCCGCGACGTCCGCGAGCAGCGGGAGGTCGCGGCGCAGCAGCGTGCCCTTGGTGAGCACCGACAACGGCGTGCCCGACGACGCGAGCGCCTCGAGGATCCCCGGCATGAGCCGGTACCGGCCCTCGGCCCGCTGGTAGGGGTCGGTGTTCGTGCCGAGGGCGACGTGCTCGCGCCGCCACGACGCCCGCCCTAGCTCGGCCCGGAGCACCTCCACGACGTTCGTCTTGACGACGATCTGGCTCTCGAAGTCCCGGCCGGCGCCGAGGTCGAGGTACTCGTGCGTCGGCCGCGCGAAGCAGTAGGCGCACGCGTGCAGGCAGCCGCGCATCGGGTTGACCGTCCAGCGGAACGGCACGGACGACGCGTCGGGCACCCGGTTGAGCGCGCTGCGGCACAGCACCTCGTGGAACGTCACCCCGGCGAAGTCGGGCGTCCGCACGCTGCGGACGAGACCCGGCAGGGTGCGCACGTCCATGCCCGGCAGCACGGCCTCCGCCGCCGCGGCTTCCACCTTCTGCCCGTCCCATCGCACACACTCAGTCGAACACGTGTTCGAACGGGTGTCAACGGGCGGGACGTCCGCCGATCACCACGTGCACGGCCGTGACTGTCGGCCGGGCGGGCACGGAGGAGAACCCGAACCGCACGGGCGGCGCCACGGGCCGCAGCGCGCCGAGCGAGCGGTCGCCCCAGCGGGCGTCGAGGCGGACGACGGCGTGCTGGTCGTGGGCCGCGTACCGCTCCGGCGTGCCGTCGCGCCCGGTCCCGCGCGTGCGGACGCCCGGCAGCACGACGCCCGCGACGGCGGCGACGACGCCGGCGGTCGCGTCGGCGGACGTCACGGCGCGCGGCAGGCCGTGCAGCAGCCGCCCCACCGCCGTGCGGCCGCCGATCGCGAGCCGTGCGTCGAGCGGACCGGCGGCCACCGTCCACGTCCGCCCCGCGCGGTCGGCCGCGACGCGCACGTCCACGACGTGCACGGCGTCGAACGTGTACAGCCGGGTGACGAGGGCGGCCACGTCCTCGCTGGGCGCGAGCAGCACGCGGGTGCCGTCCGGGCGCTCCACCATGACGTCGGCGAACGCCCCCAGCGGCGACCGCAGCCAGCGGCCGACGACGACGCGTGTGCCCTCCTCGCTCCCGGCGCCGGCGATGTGCCCGTCGAGCGTCACGCGCTCGGCGGCGGGCGGTGTCGCGTCGAGGACGTGCGTCATGCGCGCCACGCTAGGGCGGCGGCGCCGCCCGCGCCCCCGGGGACGCGGGTGGGCCGCACGCACCCGCGCCGCCGAGGGCGCGCCCCGTCAGCCCGCGTCGACGGGGACGACCCGCGGCCAGAGGTCCTCCGCCGGCGGCGTCCACGACGCGGCGTCGGCGGGCACCTGCTCCCCCGACCGGATGTCCTTGACCTGGTCCTCGGCAGCCGCCCCGTCGGCGTCGTCGTCGCCGACGAACCACACGTACGGGATCCCACGCCGGTCCGCGTGCCGGATCTGCTTGCCGAACTTCGCCGCGCTGGGCGCGACCTCGACCGGCACGCCGCGCGCGCGCAGCGCCGCGGCCACCGCGTCGGACCGGCCGCGCCGCTCCTCGGACGTCACCGCGACGAGCACGGCCGTCGGGACGGACCGCGACGCCCGCACGAGGCCGGCGCCGAGCAGCCGGGAGACCAGCCGCGAGACGCCGACCGACAGCCCGACGCCCGGGTACGTCGTCGCCCCGTCGGACGCGAGCGTGTCGTACCGACCGCCCGAGCAGATGGAGCCGAGGTCCTCGTGCCCGACGAGGACGGTCTCGTACACCGACCCCGTGTAGTAGTCGAGGCCGCGGGCGATGCGCAGGTCCGCGACCACGACGCCGGGCGCCCGCTCGGCCGCCGCCGCGACGAGGGCGCCGAGCTCGGCGAGCCCCTCCTCCAGCAGGTCCGTCGTGGCGCCGTGCTCGGCGGCCAGCGCGCGCACCCGGGCGACGACGCCCGCGTCGTCCCCGCGCACCTCGGCCAGCCGGAGGCACGCCTGCGCCTGCTCCGGCGTCGCGCCCGCCTCGGCGACGAGCAGCTCCGCGACGGCGTCCGGCCCGACCTTGTCGAGCTTGTCGATCGACCGCAGCACCGCGTCGACGTCCGTCAGGCCCAGGCCGCGGTAGAAGCCCTCGGCGACCTTGCGGTTGTTGACGAGGATGCGCACGGGCGGCACGCCGATCGGGCGCAGCGCCGCCAGCGCGTCGGCCATGACGAGCGGCAGCTCGACCTCGTAGTGGTACGGCAGCGCGCCGGCCCCCACCACGTCGATGTCCGCCTGCACGAACTCGCGGAAGCGCCCGTCCTGGGGACGCTCGCCCCGCCACACCTTCTGGACCTGGTAGCGGCGGAACGGGAACGCGAGGTGCCCCGCGTTCTCGAGCACGTACCGTGCGAACGGCACGGTGAGGTCGAAGTGGAGGCCGAGACGGCGGCCCGGGTCCTGCTCCTCGGCGTCCGCGTCCTCCTGCAGCCGGCGGAGCACGTAGACCTCCTTGGAGGTCTCGCCCTTGCGCAGCAGCTGGTCGAGCGGCTCGACCGCCCGCGTCTCGATCCCCGCGAACCCGTGCAGCTCGAACGCGTGCCGCAGGGTGTCGAGCACGTGCTGCTCGACGAGCCGCCCCTCGGGCAGCCACTCGGGGAATCCGGACAGGGGTGTGGGTCGCGCCATGCGCCCGATGATCCCAGACGCGCGGGCGCCCGCCGGCACCGTCCCGGGCGCGGCCAGCGGGCGGGCGCGACCAGCGGCCGGGCGCGGTCAGCGGGCGGGCGGGTCAGCGCGCGCGGGCGAGGTACGGGTTCGTCGCCAGCTCGGTGCGCACGTCGGTCGCGGGACCGTGGCCGGGCAGGACGACGGCGTCGGGCGGGAGCGTCGCGACGACGTCGCGCAGCGTCGCGGCCATCGTGGCGTCGTCACCGCCGGGCAGGTCCGTGCGCCCGACGCTGCCCGCGAACAGGACGTCGCCGGACAGCACGGTCGGCGCGGCGCCGTCGGCGTCCAGCAGGTACAGCGTCGAGCCCTCGGTGTGCCCCGGCGCGTGCCGGGCGACGAGCCGCACGTCGTCCCACGCGAGCAGCGCGTCGGCCGACCGGGCGTCCGACGCCGACCCGAACGGCTCGACCCGGGCGGGCGGCTGCCACGCACCGACGTCGACGCCGGCCGCCCCGAGCGCCTGGGCCAGCGGTCCGTGCGGGTCGTGCCGCGGGTCGAGCACGCCGAGCGTGCCGAACGGGTCGGCGAGCCGGTACGCGTCGGCGGCGTGGAGCACCACGGGCACGTCCCAGGCGGCCGCCAGCCCGGGCGCGTCCCACGTGTGGTCCGCGTGCCCGTGCGTGGCCAGGACCGCACGGGGCCGCAGGCCCCGTCCCTCGACGAGCGCGCGGACCTGCCCGCCGACGCCCGCCCCGGCGTCCACGACGACGCACGACCGGTCCGGGCCGACCACCACCGAGCACCGCGCGCCGAACACCGGTGCCACCACCGTCAGGATCTCCATGCCTCGCACGCTAGACCGCGCGCCGGGGGCGGAGGGGCGCCCGCCCGCGCCGACCTCGCGTGGGCGCGTGGCGCGCGGGTGCACCCGGTGGTCGCGGCGCGCCGCGCCCTGCCTAGACTGTGCCGGGTCCGGCGCGGGTCCGGACGGCGGCGCGGCCTCGGCCGCCGGCACGACCACGAGGGGTGGCGGTGAACTCCAAGCGCGAGTACGAGCGGCGACGGTACGAGAAGTGGCAGGCACGGCAGGAGGCCGCACGCACGCGCCGGCAGCGCCAGCGCGTCATCGCCGCGTCCGTCGTGGGTGCCCTCGTCATCGGCACCGGTGTGGTCGCCGCCGTTGCGCTCAACCAGGACGACGGAGCGCCGCAGGCCGCCCCGACCGCGAGCGACGTCGCCGAGGCGACCCCCGCCCCCACCCTTCCCGCGCGCACCGGCAACGGCGGCGTCGTGCCCGACCCGGCGGCCGCGGAGGGCCGCACGTGGACGGGCACGCTCACGACGTCGGCCGGCGTGGTCGAGGTCGAGCTCGACGGCGCCGCCGCACCGCAGGCCGTCGCGAACTTCGTCACCCTCGCGCGCGAGGGGTACTTCGACAGCACCCTCTGCCACCGCCTCGTCCCGTCCGGGATCTTCGTGCTCCAGTGCGGCGACCCGACCGCGACCGGCACGGGCGGCCCGGGGTACAGCTGGGGCCCGGTCGAGAACGCCCCGGCCGACGACGTCTACCCCGCCGGCACCCTCGCCATGGCGCGCGTCGGCAACGACGCCGAGTCGATGGGCAGCCAGTTCTTCCTCGTCTACGAGGACTCGACCATCCCGTCCGACACGGCGGGTGGCTACACCGTGTTCGGCCGCATCACGTCCGGGTTGGACGTCGTGCAGGCCATCGCTGACGCCGGGACGCAGCCGGGTACCGAGCGGCCCGTCCAGGACGTCATCATCGAGGGAGTGGAGATCCAGTGACCGAGCAGCAGACGACGCCGTCCGCGGACGACGCCGAGCAGTCTCCCGCCCTCACGGACCCCGAGGCCGCGCCCGCCGCGGCCGACGGCACGGACGAGCAGCCCGTCGCCGAGCCGACGCAGGACGACGCGGCGGCCGCCGACGCGACGCAGGACGAGGCCACACCGGCCGAGGCGACGCCGGACGACGCCGCACCCGCCGACGCCACGCAGGATGAGGCAGCGCCGACCGACGCGACGCCGGACGAGGCCGTCACGGCCGACGACGCGGCCGCCGACGACGCCCCTGCCGCCGACGAGGCCACCGCCTCGACCGACGAGACCGCCGTGTCGACCGACGAGCCCGCCGTGGCCGCGGAGCAGCCGGCTCAGGCCGAGACCGCCACCGACGACGCCGAGCAGCCGGCCGCGGCCGACGAGCCCGGCGACGCCACGCCGCGCCCGGCACCGCGCCCCTCGCCGGCGTCCCTGCGCGGGCTCCCCCGCCCGTCCGCCCGCCCCGTCGCTGCGGCGGCCGGTGCGCCGGCTGCCGCACCCGCGGCACCCGCCGGCCCGCCGGTCGACCCCGCCGAGGCGGCGCGCGCCGCCGAGTTCGGCCGCGTCGACGAGGACGGCACCGTCCACGTCCGCGAGGCGGCGGGCGAGCGTGTCGTCGGGCAGTTCCCGGGCGCGAGCGCCGAGGAGGCGCTGGGCCTGTACGTCCGCCGCTACCTCGACCTGCAGGCGAAGGTCGTGCTCTTCGAGACGCGGCTGGCCGCCACCGACCTCTCGGTCAAGGAGATCGACCAGACGCTCACCAAGCTCGGCCAGGAGCTGGCCGAGCCGGCCGCCGTGGGTGACCTCGACGGACTGCGTGCGCGCCTCGACGGGCTGCGCGAGCGCGCCGCCGAGCGCCGGGCGCAGGCCGAGGCGGAGCGCCAGGCGGCGCGCGAGGCCGCCGTGGCCTCCCGCACGCAGATCGTCGAGCAGGCGGAGAAAATCGCCGGGACGGACCCGAGCCGCATCCAGTGGCGTCCCGCCGGCGAGCAGCTGCGCGCCCTCCTCGAGCAGTGGAAGGAGGCGCAGCGCCAGGGTCCGCGCATCGACCGCCCGACGGAGGAGTCCCTCTGGAAGCGGTTCAGCCACGCCCGGACGACGTTCGACCGGGAGCGGCGGCACTTCTTCGCGGAGCTCGAGTCGCGCAACGCCGAGGCCAAGGCCGCCAAGGAGGCCCTGGTCGCGCAGGCCGAGGCGCTGTCCGGCAGCACCGACTGGGGGGCGACGTCGGCGGCCTTCCGCGACCTCATGGCGCGGTGGAAGTCCGCCGGCCGGGCGAACCGTCAGGTCGACGACGCGCTGTGGGCCCGGTTCCGCGCGGCGCAGGACGCCTTCTTCGCGGCCCGCGACGCGGCGAACCAGGCGGTCGACGCCGAGTTCCGCGCCAACCTGGAGGTCAAGGAGGCGCTGCTCGTCGAGGCGGAGGCGATCCTGCCGGTCCGCGACCTGGGCGCCGCGAAGGCCGCGCTCCGCTCGCTGCAGGACCGGTGGGAGGCCGCCGGCAAGGTGCCTCGCGGCGACCTGCAGCGCGTCGAGGGCCGCATGCGCGCCGTCGAGCAGGCGGTGCGCGACGCCGAGAGCGCCCAGTGGCGGCGCAGCAACCCCGAGACGCGGGCCCGCGCCGAGGGTGCGGCGGCACAGCTCGAGCAGGCCATCGCCGGCCTCGAGGACGACCTGGCGAAGGCGCAGGCGGCCGGTGACCAGCGGCGCGTCGCCGAGGCGCAGGCTGCGCTGGACGCGCGGCGCGCGTGGCTCGAGCAGGTCCAGCGCGCGGCGGACGACGCCCGGGGCTGAGCCGCCCCACCCGCGACCGCGGCGCAGGGCCACCCGCAGCGGTCGTCGGAGCAGTCACCGGCGAGGGCGCCCGTCCACAGGACGGGCGCCCTCGCCGCACCACGGCGTCGCCGCGCGTCATCCTGGGCGTGTGACGACCTCCAGCACCGCCCCGCCGGCCCTCGCGCGGCTGCGTCCCCCGTCACGCACCGTGCCGGCCCTGCTCCACCGCCACGACGTCGGCCCGCTCGCCTGGGCGGGCCTGCTCGCCGACGGCCACCTCGTCCCGCTGTGGGGCGCCGTCGCGCGGACCGCGGGCACCGCCGAGACACCGGCGGTCCGCGCCGCCGCGCTCGCCGGGCTCGTCCCGGCCCGCGGCGCGGTGGGCCGCCTGTCCGCCGTCTGGGTGCATGCCGGCGGCGTCGCGCCGCGGCGCGCGACCGTCCTCGTGGGCGCGGGGACGCGACGCCCCGACGCGCACCCCGACCGGTGGGTCGCCGAGGCACGGCTGCCCGCCGCCGACGTCGTCGTGCTCGGCGGCACCGCGGTGACGACGCCGCTGCGCACGGTGCTCGACGTCGCACGCTGGGAGCCGCCCGCGGCAGCGCGCGCGGCGGTCCACCGGCTGGCGGACCGCTGCGGCGTGGACCTCGCCGCGGCGGCGGCGGTCCTCGACGACCTCGAGGGGCACCGCGGGGTCCGACGGGCCCGCGCCCTGCTGCGCGGGGCGGCGGGCGCCGGCGGGACGCGTGCCGTCAGGCCCGGATGACCGGCTCCTCGGCCGCGCGGGCGCCCGTGACCCGGTAGACGTCGAACACGCCCTCGACCTTCCGGACCGCGGCGAGCACCGACGCCAGGTGCGACGGCTCCGCCATCTCGAAGACGAACCGCGACAGCGCGACGCGGTCGCGCGACGTCGACACGGACGCCGACAGGATGTTGACGTGGTGGTCGGACAGCACGCGCGTGACGTCCGACAGCAGCCGGCTGCGGTCGAGCGCCTCCACCTGGATCTGCACGAGGAACAGCTGCGAGCTCGTGTGCGTCCACCCGACGTCGACGAGCCGCTCGGGCTGGCGGCGCAGCGCCTCCACGTTGATGCAGTCCGTGCGGTGCACCGACACCCCCTGCCCGCGCGTGACGAACCCGAGGATCTCGTCACCGGGCACCGGCGTGCAGCACTTCGCGAGCTTGACCCAGACGTCCTCGACGCCCTTGACGACGACACCGGGGTCGCCCGTCCGCACGCGCCGCGCGGGCTGCCCCGGGCGCGCGGTCTCGGCCAGGTCCTCCTCGGCGGCCGGCTCGCCGCCGAGCGAGTGCACGAGGCGCTGCACGACCGACGCCGCCGACGCCTGCCCCTCGCCGACGGCGGCGTACAGCGCCGACACGTCCGCGTACCGCATCTCGTGCGCGAGGGCGACGAGCGCCTCGTGGGACATCAGGCGCTGGATCGGCAGGTTCTGCTTGCGCATCGCCTTCGCGATGGCGTCCTTGCCGTGCTCGACCGCCTCCTCGCGGCGCTCCTTCGTGAACCACTGGCGGATCTTGTTCCGGGCGCGGGGGCTCTTGACGAAGCCCAGCCAGTCGCGGCTCGGGCCGGCGGTCTCCGAGCGCGAGGTGAACACCTCGACGACGTCGCCGTTCTCGAGCGTCGAGTCGAGCGGCACGAGCCGCCCGTTGACGCGGGCGCCCATGGTGCGGTGCCCGACCTCGGTGTGCACGGCGTACGCGAAGTCGACCGGCGTCGAGCCGGCAGGCAGCGCCTGGACGTCGCCCTTCGGCGTGAACACGTACACCTCGGCGCCGGCGATCTCGTCGCGCAGCAGGTCGAGGAACTCGGTGGGGTCCGCGGTCTCGCGCTGCCAGTCGACGAGCTGGCGCAGCCACGTCATGTCGTCGCCGGCCGGCTGGCCGTTCTTGGCGTTCTCCTTGTACTTCCAGTGCGCGGCGACGCCGTACTCGGCGCGGCGGTGCATGTCGTGCGTGCGGATCTGGATCTCCACCGGCTTGCCGCCGGGGCCGATCACCGTCGTGTGCAGCGACTGGTACAGGTTGAACTTCGGCATCGCGATGTAGTCCTTGAACCGGCCGGGGACCGGGTTCCACCGCGCGTGCAGGGCACCGAGGGCCGCGTAGCAGTCGCGGACCGTGTCGACGAGGACGCGGACGCCCACGAGGTCGTAGATGTCGGCGAAGTCGCGGCCGCGCACGATCATCTTCTGGTAGATCGAGTAGTAGTGCTTCGGCCGCCCGGTGACCGTCGCGCGGATCTTCGCCCCACGCAGGTCCGTGCCGACCTGGTCGCGGACCGTCGCGAGGTACTCCTCGCGTGCGGGGGCGCGCTCCGCGACGAGGTGCACGATCTCGTCGTAGACCTTCGGGTAGAGCGTCGCGAACGAGAGGTCCTCGAGCTCCCACTTGATGGTGTTCATGCCGAGGCGGTGGGCGAGCGGCGCGTAGATCTCGAGCGTCTCGCGCGCCTTCTTCTCGGCCGACGACGCGGCGACGAACTTCCACGTGCGGGCGTTGTGCAGGCGGTCGGCGAGCTTGATGACGAGCACCCGGATGTCACGCGACATCGCGACGACCATCTTGCGCACGGTCTCGGCCTGCGCCGCGTCGCCGTACGCGACCTTGTCGAGCTTCGTGACGCCGTCGACGAGCATCGCGACCTCGGGCCCGAACTCGCGCCGCAGCTGGTCCAGCGAGTACTCGGTGTCCTCGACCGTGTCGTGCAGCAGCGCCGCGACGAGCGTCGACGGCGTCATGCCGAGCTCGGCGAGGATCGTGGCGACCGCGACCGGGTGCGTGATGTACGGGTCGCCGCTCTTGCGGAGCTGGCCTCGGTGCGCGCGCTCCGCGACCACGTAGGCCTGCTCCACCGCGGACAGGTCCGCCTTCGGGTGGTTCATGCGGACGGCCTGGAGCACCGGCTCGAGTGCCGGGTACGTCGCGCCGGACCGGCCCGACAGCCGCGCGAGGCGGGCGCGCACGCGCGACCCGGACGACCCGACGCCGTCGCCGCCCTCGCCCGCGACGGGCACGCCGGTACCGGGTGTGGACGCCGCGGCGGGCGCCGCCGTCGCGGGCGGCGCGTCCGAGGGCGCGGTCGCGGGCGTGCCCGTCTCCGACGGCGCAGCCTTGACCTTCTCGTTCACGGCACCCCCTCCCCTGACCGTCGTGCGCACCGACGGCGACGACCGGCGGCGGACGGCCGACGGTGCGGTCCTGGTCGGACGAGTCTACGTCGGCGCACGCGTCGACCCGCACGCGGCGGTC
Organism: Cellulomonas sp. NPDC057328; assembly: GCF_042667215.1. Lineage (NCBI taxonomy): Bacteria > Bacillati > Actinomycetota > Actinomycetes > Micrococcales > Cellulomonadaceae > Cellulomonas > Cellulomonas sp. NPDC057328. Next base: position 36,807 of record NZ_JBHUZW010000024.1, read on the forward strand.
CGCACGGGTGACGGGCCGCCGCGCGCGACGGGAGGTGCGACGCGCACGCGGCGCGGGTCAGAGGGTGAGCAGCGCGTCGATCTCGCGGCCGGGCAGCAGGTCCCGGCCGCGCAGCGCCTCGAGCTCGACGAGGAAGCTGAGACCGACCACCTCGGCGCCGCAGCGCTCGAGCAGCTCGACCGTGGCGGCGGCGGTGCCGCCGGTGGCGAGCACGTCGTCGATGACGAGCACCCGCGCGCCGGCCGGCACCGTGAACGGCTGCACCTCGACGGTCGCCGTCCCGTACTCGAGCGCGTACGTCGCGGACGCGACGGGGCCGGGCAGCTTGCCGGCCTTCCGCACGGGCACGACGCCCGCGCCGAGCGCCGTGGCGACCGGCGCCGCGAGCAGGAACCCGCGGGCCTCCATGCCGGCGACGAGGTCCACCCGTCCCGGGGCGTCGGCGGCCAGCGCCGCGACGACCTCGGCGAACGCGGCCGGGTCGGCCAGCAGCGGCATGATGTCGCGGAACTGGACGCCCGGCTCCGGGAAGTCCGGGACCGTCCGCAGCAGGCCGTCGACGCGACGCGCCAGGTCGGCGCGCGCGTCGCCCGTCAGCGCGCTCACCGGCTCTTGCGCCGCGGCTGGGCCGCCTGACCCTGGTGCCCGCCCGGCCGGAGCGCCCCGGTCGCGCGCGGTGCGCCGGCGAGGGCCGGCTCCCCCGCGTCGCCGTCCGCCGTCGCGGTCCCCGCGCGCAGCGCCAGCACCTTCGCGGTGTGCTCGCGGATCCGCGGCTCCCGCTCGCGCAGCGTGACCTCGAACGGCGTGGCGATGAAGACCGACGAGAACGTGCCGACCACCATGCCGACGAACAGCGCGAGCGCGATGTCGCGCAGGGTGCCGGCGCCGAGGATGAACGCCCCGACGACGAGGATCGACGCGACGGGCAGCAGCGCGACGACCGACGTGTTGATCGAGCGCACGAGCGTCTGGTTGACGGCGAGGTTCGCCTTCTCGGCGTAGGTGAACCGTGTCTGCTCGAGCGTGTCCGCGGTGTTCTCGCGCACCTTGTCGAACACCACGACGGTGTCGTACAGCGAGTACCCGAGGATCGTGAGGAACCCGATCACGGTGGCGGGCGTGACCTCCCAGCCGATGCCCGAGTACAGGCCGACGGTGATGATGAGGTCGTGCGCCAGGGCGACCAGCGCCGCGACGGCCATCCGCCAGTTGCGGAAGTACAGCGTCATCACGGCGGCCACGAACAGGAGGAAGACCCCGAGGCCCGTGAGCGCCTTCTGCGACACGTCGCGCCCCCAGGCGGGGCCGATGTAGTTGCTGGTGACCTGCTCCTCCGGCACGTCGAACGCCGTGGCGAGCGCGTCGGTGACCTGCTGCACCTGCTCCTGCTCGAGCTGCGACGTCTGGATGCGCAGCGAGTCGCCGCCGAGGGTGGTCACGCGCGGCACCTCGTCGGGCGCGACCTCCTGGACGGTGCGCGTGGCGAGCCCCTGGTCGAGGTCGTCGACGTCCGAGACCGTGAACTCCGAGCCGCCGCGGAACTCGATGCCGGGGTTGAGGCCCGGCGTGATGAGCAGCACCACCGAGATCAGCAGCAGGACGGCGGACACGGCGTACCACCGGCGGCGCTTGCCGACGATGTCGTACGAGCGACGACCCGTGTACAGGTCGTTGCCCCACTGGGCGAATCCGGCGGCCATCAGCGGTCGCTCCCCTCGGGGCGCCCGGTCCCGGGCGCGTCGGTCCCCGTCGCGCCGTCCTCGGTCGCGTCGGTGGTGTCCTGCGCCGCGGCGGCGGCCCGGGCGGCGGCCCGGCGCTCGGCGATGGTCTGGTGCCCGGCGCCCACGGCGACGGGCTGCTTGCGCGGCCGCGAGGACAGCCCCGCCACGTCGGCGCCGTCGTCCGTGGCCGGCTCGGTCGGCGCGCCGTCGCGGGCGCCGGTGACGACGCGTCCCCGGCCGACGTAGCGGACCTTCGACGGGTCGACGCCGAGCCGCTTCGGGTCCAGGCCGGACGCCGGGTGCCCCTGCGCGAAGAAGCGCGTCCGCGACAGCAGCACCATGAGCGGGTGCGTGAAGCACACGACCACGAGGAGGTCGATGAGCGTGGTCAGCCCGAGGGTGAACGCGAACCCGCGCACCCCGCCGACGGCGGCGAAGTACAGCACGACGGCGGCGAGGAGGTTCACCGCGTCGGACGCCAGGATGGTGCGCCGCGCGCGCCGCCACCCGGTGTCCACGGCGGCGCCCAGCGAGCGGCCGTCCCGGAGCTCGTCACGGATGCGCTCGAAGTAGACGATGAACGAGTCGGCCGTCACGCCGATGGCCACGATGAGACCCGCCACGCCGGGGAGCGACAGGCGGTACCCCTGCCACCACGACAGCAGGGTGATCACGCCGTACGTGAGCACCGCGGCGATGACCAGCGACGCCACGGTGACCAGGCCGAGCGCGCGGTACTGGAACAGCGAGTACACGACCACGAGCAGCAGACCGAGCAGGCCGGCGAGGAGGCCGTTGCGCAGCTGCTCGGACCCGAGCGTCGCGGAGATCTGCTCCTCGCTCTGCACGGTGAAGCTGATCGGCAGCGAACCGAAGCTGAGCTGGTTGGCCAGCGCCGCCGCCGAGTCCCGCGTGAACGTGCCGGAGATCTCGGCCTGCCCGTTCGGGATGACCTCGTTGACCGACGGCGCGGAGATGACGAGCGCGTCCAGCACCACCGCGAACTGGTTCAGCGGCGGCGCCTGCGACGCGAGCCGCGTGGTGGTCTCGGTGAACTTGGGCGTGCCGCCCGAGGTGAACTCGAGGTTGACGACCCACTCGTTCGTCGTGGCGCCGGACTGCAGCTGGCGCAGGCCGGACGTCGCCGTGTCGATGTCCGCGCCCTCGATCTCGACCGGGCCGAGGATGAACTTGGCGGTGCCGGTCTGGTCGCAGGTCACGACCGCGGCGTCCGCGGCCCCGGGCGCGCCGCCCGTGCGGTTCTCCGGGAGCGTGCAGTCGAGCGCGTCGAACTGCGCCTGCACGGCGGGCGTGACGTAGTACGCGACGTCGCTGGGGCTCGTCGGCTCCGCCGTCGCCGGTGCGTCCGACGGCTCCTCGGCCGCGGGCGGGGTGGCCGCGGGGTCCACCGCCGGCTCGACCGGCTCGGCGGTGGCGTCCGTCGCGGGCAGCACGGCCGTCTCGCCCTCGGCCGCGTCCCCCTCTGCCGGTGCGGCGGACTCCTCCGGCGCGGGGGCGCCCGTGGCCGCCGGGTCCGTCTCGGCCGTCGGCGTGGGCGCGCCCATGACGAGGACCGGGCGGAACTCCATCTGCGCGGAGGTCCGGACCAGGTCGAGGGTCTCCTCGCTCGGGCGCCCGGGCAGGGCCACGACGATGTTCGAGCCGCCCTGGCTCGTGATCTCGGCCTCGGCGACGCCGGAGGCGTCGACGCGCTGGCGGATGACGCCGATCGCCTGGTCGATGGTGTCGGCCGTGACCGCGCCCTCGGCCTCGGCGACGGGCCGCAGGATGACCTGCGTCCCGCCCTCGAGGTCGAGCGCGAGGCTGGGCGTCAGCTCCGCGTCGCCCCACCGGCTGCCGGCGAGGATCGTCGCGAAGATCGCGACGAGGACGACACCGAGGGTGACGAGCGTACGGACCGGCCGTTCACGGCGGCGGGGAGGAGGAGCCAACGCAGTTCTTCTCTCGTGCGCGCACCGGCCGCGGGGCGGCCGGTGGGATCCAGGCCCGGGCGTCGTCGCCCGGGCCGACGGTCACTTCCTGTCGGTGTCGTCGTCGCGGCGCGGGTTCTCCGGCGGCAGCGACGACAGGTCGTCCGGGACGTCGATGACGCCGTCGCGGTCGTCCGCGTCGGTCACGTCGTCCTCGACCACGACCTCCTCGGCGTCGGCCACGACGGGCGGGTCGACGCGGCGGGCGATCGCGGCCTTGAGCCACCGGGTCTCGGAACCCGGAGTGGACTCGAGCGTCACGACGTCGCCCTCGACGGCGGTGACGGTGCCGAAGAGCCCGGACCCCGTCATGACCTCGTCGCCGACCTCGAGGTTGGTGCGCAGGTCGGCCATCTCCCGCTGCTGCTTGCGGGTGCGGCTCGACATGAACCACAGGGCCGCGAAGGCGACCAGCAGGATGATGAGGAACGAGTAGTCCATGAGGGGGAAGGTCTCCGCATCGGTGTCGACGTCCGCCGCAGTCTAGGCGCCGCGGCCGGAGCCTCCAACGTCCGTCCGCCCCGGACCGTTCCCGGACCCGCCAGGCGGCGGCTCCGGTGGCTCGGCGGTCAGGGCCCGGCCGACCTCAGCCGAACAGCGTGTCCGCCGGCGCCGGGCGGTCGAGGCCGAGGTGGTCCCACGCCGCGGGCATCGCCACGCGTCCGCGCGGCGTCCGGCCGATCAGGCCCTCCCGCACGAGGAAAGGCTCGGCGACCGTCTCGACGGTCTCGGGTTCCTCCCCCACGGCGACGGCGAGCGTCGTCAGGCCCACCGGCCCGCCGCCGAACCGCAGGCACAGCGCCTGCAGCACCGACCGGTCGAGCCGGTCGAGCCCGCGCTCGTCGACCTCGTACACCGCCAGCGCGGCCCGTGCCGCGTCGAGCGTGAGCCGGCCGTCACCGCGCACCTCGGCCCAGTCGCGCACGCGGCGCAGCAGGCGGTTGGCGATGCGCGGGGTCCCGCGGGAGCGCGACGCGATCTCGGCGGCGGCCTCGCCCTCGAGCGGCACGCCGAGCAGGCCGGCGGACCGCAGCAGGACGCGCTCGAGCTCGTCGTCGTCGTAGAAGTCGAGGTGGCCGGTGAAGCCGAAGCGGTCCCGCAGGGGCGCCGGCAGCAGCCCGGCGCGCGTCGTCGCGCCGACGACCGTGAACGGCGGGAGCGACAGCGGGATGGCGCTGGCGCCGGCGCCCTTGCCGACGACCACGTCGACTCGGAAGTCCTCCATGGCGACGTACAGCAGCTCCTCGGCCGGGCGCGCCAGCCGGTGGATCTCGTCGAGGAACAGCACCTCGCCCTCCTCGAGCGAGGACAGCACCGCGGCGAGGTCGCCCGCGTGCTGGATGGCCGGCCCGCTGGTGACCCGCAGCGACGTGCCGAGCTCGGCAGCGATGATCATGGCGAGGGTCGTCTTGCCCAGCCCGGGCGGCCCGGACAGCAGCACGTGGTCCGGTGCGCGTCCGCGGTTGAGCGCGGCCTGGAGCACGAGCGACAGCTGGTCGCGCACGACGCGCTGCCCGACGAACTCGTCGAGGCGGCGCGGGCGCAGCGCCGCCTCGGCGGCGCGCTCGAGCTCGTCCGCACCCGCGCGCACGAGCGACTCGGGCGCGGCGCCGTCGTCCGCCGGGGGACCCGCCTCAGGCACGCGAGCCCCCGAGCACGCGCAGCGCGGCACGCAGGACGCCCGGCACCTCGTCGGCGCCGACCGGCTCCGTGCCGCCGTCGAGCACGCCGGCGACGGCGTCCTGCGCGGCGCGCAGCGGCCAGCCGAGCCCGACGAGCGCGTCGACGACCTGGTCGCGGTGGTCGGCCGCGACGGCGGACCGCACGGGGCCGCCGCCCACGGGCGTCGGCGCACCGAGGCGGTCCCCCAGCTCGAGGACGATGCGCTGCGCGCCCTTGCGGCCGATGCCCGGCACGCGCACGAGCGCGGCCAGGTCCTCGTCGGCGACCGCCCGCCGCAGTCCGTCGGGCGTGTGCACCGCGAGCATCGCGAGGGCGAGGCGCGGCCCCACGCCGGTGACCGTCTGCAGGATCTCGAAGACGTCGCGCTCGTCGGCGTCCGCGAACCCGAACAGCGTCAGCGAGTCCTCGCGGACCACGAGCGACGTGAACAGGCGGGCCGGCGTGCCGACCCGGAGCCCGGCGAGCGTCGTGGGCGTCGCCTGCACGAGCATGCCGACGCCACCGACCTCGACCACCGCGGCGTCGAGCCGCACCGTCAGCACCGTCCCGTGCACGGACGCGATCACCGCACGCACCTCCTGCTCCCGCGCGCGACCCACGCGGCCGGCGCACCGGCGCCCACTGTGCCACAGCGGGCGAACACCTGTACGAACGACACGCTCACGCCCGGCGGCGCGCGGCCTGCTCCGCGGCGGCCCACGCACGCTGCGCCGGCGTCAGCGACCCGGGCGCGCGCTGCGGCGCGCCGATCGCCCCGGCCGGCCGCCACAGGTGGCAGATCGCGAGGGCCAGCGCGTCCGCGGCGTCGGCGGGCCGCGGCGCGACCTCGAGCTCGAGCAGCCGGCGGACCATCTGCTGCACCTGCGCCTTGTCGGCCCGGCCGCTGCCCGTCACGGCGGCCTTGACCTCGCTCGGCGTGTGCATGGCGACCGGGATGCGGCGGCGCGCGGCGGCGACGAGCGCCAGGCCGGCGACCTGCGCCGTGCCCATCACCGTGCTCACGTTGTGCTGCGCGAAGACCCGTTCGACGGCCACGGTGTCGGGCGCGTACTCCTCGAGGTACTCCTCGATCCGCCGCTCGATGCGCAGCAGCCGCTGGTCGACGTCCAGGCCGGGCTCGGACGTCGCGACGTCGACGGCGACCATGCGCAGCCGGCGGCCGGGCAGCCCGTCAACGACGCCGAGGCCGCAGCGGGTGAGACCGGGGTCGACTCCGAGGACGCGCACGCGGCCATCGTCGCAGGCACCGGCGCCCGGTCCGCGCAGGCGTGCCCGGACACGGCGACGCGCCGGGCCCCGTCCGGGACC